>CAZUZE010000399.1:0-2071 GCA_964624565.1 uncultured Robiginitalea sp. | reverse complement strand
TATCTCGATATTTTCAGGGATGAAGGGGCGCAGGGGTTCAACCCGTCGGACTACCAGATACAGCTAACCCGGCGCCTGAGGGGGATGCCCCTGTGGTTTTCCCTGGCGACACACGGGACCGACAAATACAAATGGGCGGTGGAACGCGGGATCACCCTGGCCCGGGATTCGGGGGAACTGATCCGGAAGGAGCCCCACCTGGAGCTGGTGAGGGAGCCCAGCCTTTCCTGCGTGCTGTTTCGCCGCAAGGGATGGCTGCCGGAAGATTACACCCGGTGGACCTATGAAAACCACAAGAAGGGCCTCGCCCTGGTCGCACCTACAAAATGGCCCTCAGGGAAGGGGTTTGAAACGGTCCTGCGCTTCTGTTTTATCAACCCGGATACCACCCAGGAGGACGTTCGTGCCATCCTGGATACCCTAGGGGACTAAAAAATCGCTCTTCCAGTTTCCCTCCCGTTTTGAAAACCGGATTCGAAGGTGGTTCGGGCGATTGAGCTGCAAATACTCGATCTTAAACGGCGCGATGTAGATAACGGAGAAATAGGCTTCCTCTTCATCGAGGTACTCGACCAGGTCCGGGTTCTTTATCTCCGTACCCGGCGGGCTGCTGGTGAGGTAGTCCAGCTGGGACTTTCCCTGTACCTGCTTCCAGAAGGACTTTAACACGGACGGGTCCCGTTCGCGTATCGCAATCCCCTCCAGTCGGAGCTGCAACAGTTTATCCGGGTGGTAAAACAGGAGGCTGACTTTGTTGTTTTCCTTTATGTGCAGGATTTTCTTGGACCTCGAATCCGTAAAAAAAGTGAGTTGCATCTTTTCCGGGTCAAAATCCCGTATGCGAACCGTCCGCAGGCGGGGAAGGCTCCCCAGGCCGACGGTTGCCAGGGTGGCAAACCGAAACGGGTGAGCCGAGTCCTGCAACCCTGCTGTGAGTTCTGCCCTGATCTGTTCCCATCGCTGCTCCACCATGGTGCCATACTTTACCTTAAAGTTACAAAAATTAATCCGGTATCCTCCCTATTCAGGGTCGGGTTTTTACGCCTTTGGAAACCGGGTGGGCCAGGTTGCCGATCGGGTGATTCCCCCGGGATAAGAAGCTGCCTGAACCGCATGGAATGGGGGGTTGTGGTGGGCATCAGAGGATCCATATTCAGGTGCAAAAAAGCCCTCAAAATACTTGAAAATCGACCTGAATGCAATTTGTAGGAAGAGTATTAAAAAACTAAATACCAGGATATTAAAACATCTCATTTAATCTATTTTTAAACATATTAATGAAAAGCCTGTTTCCGGGTGAAAGTACCCGCATCCATGTTGTTTTCGGTTGGTTTTTTTGGCTGCTGGAGACCTTGTGCTGGCACGGGTGTCCGATGTGGGCGGGACCTTTTGTGGCGCGCCGCTCAACGGGTTTTCGGCCGCGTGGAATTTCGGGGAGCGGCCCTTCCCGGGTTTTTTTATAAGCTGGGGATAAGTATTGATAACCCCCCTCGCCTGAGTTTGTCCATTTTACTATTTTTGGCCATGCAAAACAACGTCCTGATCCTAGACTTCGGTTCCCAGTATACCCAGCTAATCGCCAGGCGGGTCCGGGAGCTCAATATCTTCTGTGAAATCAAACCCTATAATGCCGTACCGGAGGATTTGACCGGGTACCGGGCAGTGATCCTTTCCGGATCGCCTTTTTCCGTGCGCTCAGACGATGCCCCGCACCCGGACCTGAGCCAGATCCGGGGCCGTGTCCCCATCCTGGCCATCTGCTATGGGGCCCAGTACATCGCCCATTTCAGCGGGGGCAATGTGGCTCCCTCCAACACCAGGGAATACGGGAGGGCCAACCTCGCCCATATCGTCCCGGATCCCTTCTTTAAAGGGGTGTCCGCGAATACCCAGGTCTGGATGAGCCACAGCGATACGATCGAAACCCTGCCCGAGCACGCAGAATTGCTCGCCAGTACGCACGATGTTGCCAATGCGGCCTTCAAGATCGGGGAGGAAACTATTTACGGCATACAGTTCCACCCGGAAGTATACCACACCAAAGAGGGGAAGCAGATCCTGGAAAATTTCC
>CAZUZE010000398.1:0-2089 GCA_964624565.1 uncultured Robiginitalea sp. | reverse complement strand
TTTACTGTTGGCATTGTTCATACATGCACTCTTCTTTCAAACAGCATTAGCTCAGAACGGAAAAACAGCTTTGGTGCCTTTACCTTCGGTCGACGACTTCACCAGGGGTAATGATGGCTGGGCCTTCGGACTGGGTCTGAGTGTCGAATACGAATCTGCGTACGAAGGGTCGGATGAATACGGCTTCGAAGTCGATCCTGCTGGCGCGGTACAATGGCGCAGCGGTGCTGATATTTTCTTCTGGGCCGGTGAGGCGCTGGGGTGGCGTGGTCTTCGTTCTAGTACGTGGCTATTCGAGGCCGCTGTGAGTTTCGATGAGGGTCGTGAAGAAAGTGATTCCGATGATGGTCGTTTGGATGGACTCGGTGATGGAGATGAGGGTGCTGAACTCGTGCTGCAAGCGCGTCGTGCTTTCGATGCCGATTGGCGTTATTGGCTGGATGGTCGAGTGGTAACCGGTGATAACGGAAGTCTTGGTCTTTTTGGAGTGGGGCGCCGTTTCGGCGACCAGAACGACGGAACCGGTCATGAAATTGCTATCGCTGTGGTATTTCACGATAGCGATTATGCCAATAAAGATTTTGGTATAGACGCAGAGCAGTCAGCTGCATCGGGACTGGATGAGACCAATCTGAGTGGAGGATATCGTTCGATTGGGTTCAATTACAATTATCGTAATTATATCAACGAGAATTGGCAGATTTTTCTCGAGGCGGTCTATGAGCATTATAGTAGTGACATTGAGGATAGCCCAATCGCACGCAACAACTATGAAGCCGAAGTCGGAGTCGGATTCATTTACGTATTCTAGACCGCCTGACAATCGCATGCAGTCGGACCAAACCACTCGCTACGCTCCTGGTTTGGCCGCTGATGCGAAGCGTAAAACCAACCAAGAAAACGCATGACGAACCAATTACCCATAAACGAATTTTCCCCAGAACAACGTGAACTGTGGAAACGCGTGGTTAATCTTTGGGTATTATCAAAAGCGAGGAATGAGGACCAGATTCGCTCTACACTTCATCCTGACTACGTGGGCTGGGACATGAATGCCCCGCTCCCGCACGACCGTGATGCAGCAGTTCGCTCAGTATCAGGTGACTCTCCAGAATTGCGCGCATACGAGCTCCACCCTTTGAGTGTCCAGATTTATGAGGATAAAGTTGGTATCGTACACTATTCCTACTCCGCGATCGTCGTCCCTAAAGGTGCGGTACCTGTCAATGTTTCCGGAAGATGGACTGAGGTCTACCTCAAGCAGGATGCAACCTGGACAATGATATCTGTCAGTGGCAGGCCTGAGGTATCGAAGGATGGGGATCGTGTTACATCGGTTTAAAGTTGACGTGAACTCGGACACCCAACTGCTCTGCGCTTCGTTGGCTACCAATTATGTAAACCGTCCGGCGTTACAATGCAATGAAAGACACCTGCCGTCTTTACACTGACCTGGCGTGGCTGTGGCCGATGTGGGGCGATCCAGCCACTGAATACTCGCACTACTGCCAGTATGTCACAGGTCTAATTCGCCAGTATGCTACGCGGCGTACAACTACCCTGCTGGACATCGGCTGCGGGGGCGGAAAGAATGTGCTTAACCTGAAAAGCGAGTTCAAGGTCACCGGCCTGGATTTGAGTTCCACCATGCTCGCGCAGGCACAAGCGCTGAATCCGGACTGCACGTTTGTTCAGGGCGACATGCGGACCTGCAGGCTCGGTCGGACCTTCGATGTCGTGCTCATGGATGATGCGATATCACACATGAACTGCCGGACAGACTTTGTCGCGGCGTTTCGCACAGCGTATGATCACCTGGAACCCGGCGGCGTCCTGATCGCTACACCGGATGTCACAATCGAAACTTTCCGGCAGAACAGGACCACAACCACCCCGGCAACGCGGGATGGCGTGGAGGTGGTTTTCGTCGAGAATGTGTATGACGCTGATCCTGAGGACGAACAATACGAAACGACTATCCTGTACCTGATTCGGGAAAACGGACGCCTGCGCATCGAGACTGATCACTGGACGATGGGCATCTTCTCCCTGGATACATGGAAACAAGTTCTGATCGATACGGGTTTCC
>CAZUZE010000397.1:0-2096 GCA_964624565.1 uncultured Robiginitalea sp. | reverse complement strand
CTGGTTTTCCTCCTTTCCCTGGCCTTGTTTCTCATCGCGCTGTGGTTGGGCATGATCCTCGGGCTGGACGGGACATTGTGGAACTAGACCGGTGGCAGAAATACTCCTTTAAAGATGCCTCTCGGGGTTTGTAAAGAGCCCCCACTTCTCCTGAAATGCGCACCCATCTGCCACCTACCTCTCCCAGGGCCGACAACAAGGGCAAAAAAAAAGCGGAGCACCCGGGGCGCACCGCTTTTCCAACCAACCTGTAACTTATCAGGAAGCCGGAAGGCTCCGCGTCAGCCAGCCGCTCTTGTTGGCGGTGGCGATGGCATAAGGGGTGATCCAGAACAACCCAAAGGTGTAGAAAATACTGTAGGAATACGCCCAGAACGACTCCGAGAGGGTGTACCGCCGTGCGTAAAAGATCACCGGGAACGTCGAGACGACCAGGATGCTGAACAAGGTGGAACTCAAAAACAACAAGGGATGGGTTGCCACAAAATAAAGCATCAGGATCAGCAGCGGGTAGCACATTACGATTTTCAGGGACTGGCTGATAAAGAGCAGTCTGGCCCCGGCTTTGGAACCCTCCCGGAAATCCGTGAAGACGTATTTGGCCATCTGAATATTCTCGCGCACATTGCTCCTGCCCCAACGGGTAAACATTTTGTGGAGTCCCCGGTAGCGTTCGGGAACATTGGTATAGGCATAGGCATTGCGCTGGAACAGGACATGGTAGCCCTGTTTGAGGATCATATTGGTCATGGCCCGGTCTTCCCCGATATCGGAGGGTTGCCCCATAAAGGTCTGGTTGATCCAGGAATCGAGGCAGTTGAAAACGGCCTCGCGCCGGTAGGCCGCCAGCGCACCGGGGGTACACAGGACCGAATTCAGGGTGCTTTCAGCAGAACGGATAAACTCAAAACTGAGGACAAAACTCACATCCAGCATTTTGGGAAGCACGGACTTTTTGAGGTTCAGGACCCGGATGTTCCCGGCAACGGCCCCGCACTTGGGGTTGGTCACAAAGGGGCTCACCAGGTTCCGCATCGTGTCCCGGTCCACCTCGGAATCACTGTCAACGGTTACAAAAACAGCGCCGGTCCCCAGGTGGAAACCACGGTAGAGCGCATGCCTTTTGCCCATATTTTTGGGCTGTTGGTAAATATCCACACGGCTGCCCAGCTCTTCCTTTGCTTTTTGCATCCACTGCCAGGTGTCGTCCTGGCTGCCGTCGTCGATACTGATCAGCTGCATCTTCTCCTCGGGATAGTCGCTGGCCGCCAGGCTCTTCAGGGTGGCATACACCTGACGGCCTTCATTGTAGGCCGGAATAATGACCGTGACGGTGGGCAGCGATTGGTCGTCTACCGGGGCAATCGGTTTGTAGGTAAAGTAGCGATAAAGGATGAAAAGGAAATAAAAGGCCTTAAACACAAAAAGGGCGCCGGTAATCACGAGAAATGCATAGCCAAAGGAAGTATTCAAACGGCCCAAGTGGTACTGCTCGAAATCGGATTGCAGGACATATACGAGGTTTACGGCTCCCAGCAACAGGACAAGGGTGCTACCCTGTATAAAGATGCGCCAGGCATCGGCTGTATCGAAAAAGGTGTTGACTTTTTGCCTGAGGGTTCTCAGCGTCAAAACATTGTAAATTCTTCCCAGCGGACGATTTGGAGTTCTGTCTTTCATTTTCGCGGTACTCTATTTATAGTTAAGGTTCTCGTTCGCATTTACGGGGAAATACCCCTTTTGGATTTCAGGATTTTCATTATTGATGAAATCTTTTTATTGAGGTGCTTTTCTTCAGATATTCGGATATATACAGGGGCTATGATGCGAATTTGAAACCGCATTTTTGGGAAGGCAGAAGGCCGATGGCATCCCGGGAACCTGTGGCATAATTTCCCCTGAGGCATCAACCTGGAGCGGGCAAGCGGAAACCTGAGGAACCAGAGAAAATAGGTGGAAACTGGATGCGCGCAGGGGTCCATGTTCCGGCAAGAAGCATCAAATACGGGGGCCAAAAATCGAAAAAGCCGATGCGGGAAAACCCATCCCTGCCCTGTCAGGCAACCAGGGGGTTCTCCAGAAACGGCCCTGTCAGG
>CAZUZE010000396.1:0-2100 GCA_964624565.1 uncultured Robiginitalea sp. | reverse complement strand
AAGCAGGCTACTTCATCCATAACCAAAGAAAAATGCAGAAGAAGTAATTCCGACTCCGATTTCAAAACATCTCAATTGTTAATAGGCCAAGAAGATTAAATTCACAATCACTTGATTAATTGACTTTTAATAGTTTTTGTTTAATCTTCATATGTTAAACATTATACATTATGTCATTTATTCTGTTTAACCATCATATGTTAATTATTAAACGCAATAAAAATTAACGTCATGAAAAATCTAATTAAAAGTTCGGTTCTTACAGTGGTTTTTGCGATTGCGATGGCCTTCAACGCCACACCTGCTCAGGCTAATGGTGACGGCACATTTGACCTTACTGTCAAGCACAACATCAACGGCATTAGCCTGGGACTGGGATTGGACAAGGAATTACCGGTCGATGTGTATGTTAATGGTGGCTACACTTTCACATTCACTTTTGGTGAAACATTTGAAGCTGCTCTGCCCGCGGGTAATTATTATATTGAGGTCAAACTCGCTGGTACAGACATAACAGTCATGACTCTCGGCCCAGTGGACATTCCCGCGGGTGTTGATGTCATGATCAAAGCTCAATTGAGTGCCAATAAAACTCCTGCACTCAAAGCGAAGATTAAATAGATCAAGTTCATTAGTCATTGAAGCGCCGGCATAAAATTATGCCGGCGTTTTCTTTTCTGTTATCCTTACACGAACCCAAGCCTATGTAATTGTTTGACTTTATTAAAACTCGAACAACTGAGCACCTGAAATAAAGAGACGATATTTACTTATCAAGTTGCAGTTCATCCCCTTCTCGTAAACTCAAACACTTTTTTTGCATAATGCTCACCCCCCAAACGAAGGAAGTGGAACAGAGAAGTTAGAAGCAAAAATGAGTATTGTGATTACTACACCTGCTAAAACCGTTGAAGACACAATACATAAGACGGTTTTACCATGTGCATTTTTAACTGAGTGAATTAAGTCTGATCGACTCTCACCTGATCCTTCATGCTCAGCAGTACCCAACCGAGAGGCAATTTCTTCTGAGGTTCTTGCAAGCAATTCACTCGGATCACCTTTATATGCTGAATACCCACCCGACCCTCCCCAAACAACCCTCCCTTGTTGCGTACTCCAAACACATGAATTTACATGTACCTCTTCAATTGATTTAGGGGTGATCCCCTCAAAATCAGAAGTTAAATGAAGGAGTAGCAGATAGTCGACAGCCATTGCAGTCCCAACGCGCAACAAAATGTCCTTTGGAATAGTCCCATCTGATCTATAAAAATTGAGGGCACTATCAAATTCATGGGTCAGGCTGGCAGTATTTAACTGAATAGCGACTTCATCTGGAGTGACCACATTCTCCTCTCCAAAATTCATATCCAGATGATTACTAATTTCTTTTTCCAGGATTTCAGCTTGATTTTCAAGCCCCGGATCAACGGCAATCGGCATGACGGCTATCCCATATGCTGAAATATCATCACGTTCAAAGTCCTCACTCTTATAATCAGTATGATATGTCCTGGCGAGCTTAATTGTTGGTTCACATGAGAGAATCAAGATTCCGGCAATCGGGTACAGAAGAGCGATTATTTTTTTCATCACAGTCCAGTTTAAATGATATGCAAATTACTATCAGATAGCTTCCTAAGTCAAGTGTTTTATTGATTATTTGAGGTCTGTTCGGACATTCAAATGGAACCCTGAAAATGACCTGATCACAAATCCTCAGGTGATCCCGCTAGCGGGCATATGGAGGTTTGGCATTTTCCTCACTCATTTTGTAATTTTATATGAGGTCCATAAAATGTCATTCATGTATTCAGGAAGTGGATATCGATTCAGGCAGTCAGTTTGCATGATTTGCAGACTTCTTGTCGCGATGATCTTTATACATGTATGGCTCCCTCAGCTGCCGGGCCAGCAAACAAAGTACCCCTCCGAAACCTATACCATTGAGGATGGTCTGATCCACAACAGCGTATTGTGGATAGAGAAAGACAGGTATGGGTTTTTATGGGTATTTACCTATAATGGCATTAGCCGCTTCGACGGGACCAACTTCAAACAATACCTCCCCGATGAAATTGATCGGCAATCATTCAT
>CAZUZE010000395.1:0-2105 GCA_964624565.1 uncultured Robiginitalea sp. | reverse complement strand
GGACGTGCCTATTGGTAATTCCGGTATCTTTGCAGAAAAATGAAAAGGATGCTAACCTGGAAAGAAATCATCAGCTTTTGCGTAAACGGAAATCCCGAGCCGGACGAGAGGGTTGAAAAGCCCGAGTCGGAATGGCGCGACCTGCTGACCCCGGAACAATTCCGGATCACCCGGAAAAAGGGAACGGAGGCGCCCCATACAGGTGCCCTTTGCGGAATCTACGAGGCCGGTAAATACAAGTGTGTTTGCTGCGGGACCCCGCTTTTTGATTCAACGATCAAGTTTGAATCAGGGACGGGATGGCCCAGTTTTACCCAGCCCATTGAGGAGAACGCCATCAAGTATGAAAAGGACAACTCCTTTGGAATGGTGCGCGTGGAAGTCATGTGCAACACCTGTGATGCCCACCTCGGACATGTTTTCCCCGACGGACCTCCTCCCGGGGGATTGCGCTATTGCATCAATTCAGAATCCCTTGAACTCGTCGCGGTAGGGGAGGGCAAGCCTCTATAAAAAACAGGGTTGCTCGGATATGGTACCGCCCTTAGGGTTACAACAAAAACAGGTGCCAGTTGCAAAAGAAGTTGGAGTTGACAACGTTCATTCGTAATACAGAATCTATGGAAAACTATAAAAAAGCCTATCTGGCCGGGGGCTGCTTCTGGGGAATGGAAGACCTCTTCCGGGTCCGCCCTGGAATAAAGGACACTGAAGTAGGATATATGGGTGGCGAAAATGAGCACCCTACCTACCGGAACCATCCGGGCCATGCCGAGGCGATCGAGCTTACCTATGACCCGAAGGAGACCTCCTTCCGGGAACTCCTGGATTATTTTTTCAGGATCCACGACCCGACCACGGTCGACCGCCAGGGAAACGACCTGGGATCCAGCTACCGTTCCGCCATTTTCTTCCAGGATGAAAGGGAGAAGGCCGAGGCTGAGGAAATGATCCGGATCGTGGACGCCTCCGGGAAATGGGAAGGCCGGGTGGTGACGACCCTCGAGCCCTTTGCAAGTTTCTGGCCCGCTGAGCCCGAACACCAGGATTACCTGGTGCGTATCCCCAATGGGTATACCTGCCATTTCGAGCGGTTCGGGGAGTCTTTTCTGTAGAATTCGGCAGGACAGGAGGACATCCTTACAGGGGATATTACTTCCCGATACAAAAATTCGCAAAGATATTTCCCAGAAGGTCATCCGAAGTGATTTCCCCGGTGATCTCCCCAAGGTGGTAGAGGGCCTGGTTGATGTCTATGGCCAGCAGGTCTGAAGGCACCTCCTCGGCGAGGCCTTTCTGTACCCGGTCTATGGCCTCCAGAGACCTCTGGAGGGCCTCGAAGTGGCGGGAATTGCTCACCACAGGGTCGTCGTTGCTGAGGAACCCGGTTTCGACAAAGCCCAGGAGGTGTTCCTGCAGCTGCTCCAGGCCTTCACCCGTTTTTGCCGACAGGAACAGCACATCCTCAAGCGTGCCGGCAATGGTATCGCGCATTTGCTGATCCACCAGGTCAGCCTTATTTGCCAGCAGCACGACCGGTTTGTCGGGATACCTTTCCCGCAGCTGGTCCGTTGCCTCCCGGGCCTTTAGCAGGTCGGTGCCTTTCAGGGAGGCGGCGTCCATCATATAGAGGAGGATCCGGGCCTGGTCCATTTTTTCAAGGGTACGCTGGATACCAATTGCCTCCACCGTATCCCGGGTTTCCCGTATGCCCGCCGTATCGATAAACCGGAAGCCAATTCCTTTTAGGGTAATTTCGTCTTCAATGGCGTCCCGGGTAGTGCCTGCAATGTCACTTACAATGGCCTTCTCTTCCCGCAGCAGCGCGTTGAGCAAAGTGGATTTCCCAACGTTGGGCTGCCCTGAAATGGCGATGGGAATCCCTTTTTTGATCACGTTGCCCATGGCAAAGGAATCGATCAGCTTTTTCAGTAGTGCGGTTAATTTCTGAAGTAATTCGTTAAATGCCGTACGGTCTGCGAATTCAACATCTTCCCCAGAGAAGTCCAGTTCCAGGGTGATCATGGACGCAAAATGGATGAGTTGGCTGCGCAGCTCCTGGATCTCGGAGCTATAGCCCCCGCGCATCTGGCGGAGGGCGATCG
>CAZUZE010000394.1:0-2110 GCA_964624565.1 uncultured Robiginitalea sp. | reverse complement strand
TCCTGGCTGATTTCGGTACTTTCAATTACGGTCTCCTCCACATCTTCCGTGTCTTCAATGACTTCGATGACTTCGGGGGCTGCGGGAGGTGGCGGGGGCGGGGTGGTACGGATAATTTCGGTCTGCGGGACTTCTTCGTCCAGTGATTCGGCATTTACCAGCATGACAATTTCTTCGTGAACAGTGTCATAGGATTTGTACTCAAGTGCTCTCCAGGTTACAAAGAGCACGATAGCCAGGCCCATTACAAAATAGAGCCCGCTATTTCGATTCAGATCGGCTTTGGGATTTTTCTTGACTCTCATGGCTGTTACATTTTGGCTGTTACTAAAAATATAGTATCAATTTACCGCCATATAACAGTTTAAAATATGATATCCATCATATAAGGGGTGATTTTTTGGGAATTCCTTAACTAAAGGTCTGGATCAGGTACAGGTAAATGGGCATTCCAAGGGTAATGTTAAAGGGAAAAGTCAGGGCGAGCGCCATCGGGAGGTAGAGGCTTGGGTTCGCTTTGGGCACAGCGAGGCGCATGGCAGCGGGAACCGCGATGTAGGAAGCACTGGCCGCCAGGATGGCAAACAAAAAACGGTTGCCCGGCCCGCTGATGAAAGATGCCGTTAGAATGGCCGTAACAGAGCCGTTGATCAGGGGGATGACGATGGCGAAGACCAGGGCAAACCACCCCTTTTTGATCAGGGCCGAGATCTTCCCACCACTTGTAATCCCCATATCGAGCAGGAAAACAGCGAGGAAGCCCTTGAAAATATCGGTGGTAAAGGGTTTGATTCCCTCAGCCTGGTGGTCGCTGGCCAGAAACCCGATAACGAGGCTCCCGAGGATAAGCAATACACTTCCATTGGTGACCGCATGCCGCACCACATTGGGCAAGGGGATGGCAAATCCGTTTTTTTTGTCAAAAACGGACACCAGCAGGACCCCGATGACTATGGATGGGGCTTCCATCAACGCCATTACGGCCACCATATGGCCGCCATAGGTGATCTGTTCGATCTCCAGAAATGAAATCGCAGTGACAAAGGTGACCGCGCTCACCGAACCGTAGGCAGCTGCAATAGCCCCGGAATTGGCCACGTTAAAACGCCTGCGGAGGATAAAATAGGTGTAGAGGGGCACAAAGATGGCCAGGAAGATCCCAAAGAGCAGGGACCAGAGTATTTCCGGGTCATAAGGACTGTGTGCAAGTTCCTGTCCCCCTTTGAAACCTATGGAGAACAGCAGGTACAGGGAAATGAACTTGGACGAATTTGGCGGGATTTCCAGATCGCTTTTCAGCTGGACAGCCAGTATCCCCAGGAAAAAGAACAGCAGCGCCGGATTCGTCAGGTTGTCGACGAGCAGGTGTAAATCCATACGGAAATGCCTCGCGAACGGGTATTGGGTTTATTCCGCCCCGTTGTCTATGGTGATTTCCAGGGTGCCTTTGATGGTCAGGCACTTGCCCATCTCGCGGGCCTGGCGGATAAATTTGCGCGCCATCACCTTTTCGGCTTCGAGCTCGGCGATCCGCTGGTCGGCATAGGAGGTGTCGGCCCCGAAGTGCCCTTCACACCAGCGCAGCCTCTGGAGTTTGTGAAAATTGATTTTTTCATCCAGCAGGGACAAAACGACATCCGTGGCCTCCATAGGCGTAAAACTCCCTTTGACCAGTTGCACTTTCTGCTTGGTGATGGTTTGCTCCATTCCGGTGTATTTATCGTTTTTCATGGATTTCATTTTTTGGTTCGGACTTTATCCGAATCACGCTTATCAGTCCCCAGACAAAAGTAAGGGCGAGGAGTTCCTTCATAAAGAGGTTATCCAGGCTCCAGGATCCCAAAAGCAGCACCCCCATCAGCAGGAACCCCGCGGCCACCTTGAAGATCCCAGGGTTGAAGGCGGGACCCAGCGCGTCTTTTTGGGAAGCTACCTCCCTCGTCCGGGAATTGATCTCTGAGGTGTGCTTAAAATCGTAAGAATAGTCCATGGAACTTTGAATTATACGGCAAAGTTGCAACATCAATTTAATATATTTTTATTTATATTTATGATGAAAAACATTAGTGATATTTATGAACTACACATTAAACCAATTGAATATATTTTA
>CAZUZE010000393.1:0-2129 GCA_964624565.1 uncultured Robiginitalea sp. | reverse complement strand
AGCCTTTCTGCGGGCAAACTGGCTGACCTGGTCATCCTGGACAAAAACCCGCTGAAAGTGGCCCCTGATGCCATTAAGGATATTGAAGTCGTGCAGACGATAAAGGAGGGTGAGACGGTTTACCAAAAATAAGTTCCCTGATTATGGATAAATCAACTCTTAAGAGGCTCGAACGGAGCATGGAAGCAGTCATGGCAATCGTTTTCTTATACGCCTTCTATATGATTACCCAGGCATCCGGATAAAGGGCCGGGCGGGAAGCCTGGTTTGAGGTAAGACTGGACAGGTTCGTAAAGAAATAGGGTTTTCTTTAATAAATCTTAAATCATGAGCATTCATAGAATTATTTTGCTGTTTGCCATTAGTATGTGCCTGCCCTTTCTGGGGCATACGCAGGAACCGCCTGCCGACCTGAAAAGTTCGGAAGATGAGCTCGCCAAACAACTGCAGAACCCCCTGGCCAGCCTGATCAGTTTGCCCTTTCAGAACAATTTTGACTTTGGCTATGAACCGGCCGACGGAAGCCGGTGGCTGATGAATGTGCAGCCTGTGATCCCGATGAGCATCAGCGGGGACTGGAACCTGATCGGCAGGGTGATCCTTCCGGTAATTTCCCAGAATGACGTTTTTGGCCAAAGCGGCAGCCAGACCGGGATTGGAGATGCCCTGATAACCGGTTTCTTTTCCCCAAAGGCGCCCACGCCCGGGGGGATGACCTGGGGGGTGGGCCCGGTCATTTCCGTACCCACGGCCACGGATGACCTGCTGGGAAGCGGCAAATTTTCCGCCGGACCCTCTGCAGTGGCCCTGGTGCAAAAGGGAAGCATTACCTATGGGGCCCTGGTAAACCATATTTGGTCCCTTTTCGGGGATTCGGACCGGGGGGACGTGAATGCCACCTTTTTCCAGCCCTTCCTGGGCCGGAACTTCCAGGGTGGGTATGCCCTGACCCTCAATACGGAATTATTGCAGAACTGGGAGGCGGATGCCACGGTTGGCTACCTGCACCTGGTCGGGTCCAAGGTAACCACCCTCGGAAGCCAGATGGCCCAGTTCTTCATCGGCCCCCGCATCCCCTATGGAAACGGCGCCAACAACACCTGGGGGTTCCGGGCCGGCATTGTCCTGTTGTTTCCCAAATAATCACTGAATCTCAATAAAGCAAACCCTTTCGTCATGCGAATCACAAAACTCCTCACCCTTCTCCTGGGAACCCTGTTTATTGGGTCCTTTGCAATCACTGATTTATCAGCACAGCCCATGGCCCCGGTCCTTCCGGACGCCCCGGTCCAGGCGGATGCCTACGGCAACGTCGTCTGGTACACGCTGGTCACCCCAAACCTCCAGGAATCCGCAGCTTTTTACAGGGGGATCTTCGACTGGGAGATCAGTCCTGCCGAGGTAAAGGGGCAGCAGGTGGCCCTGGTGCGCTTCCAGGGGCGCCCCATTGCCAGTATGGTGGAAATCGCAGGGGCAGATGCCGGTCTGTGGGTGGCATCCGTTTCAACCCCGAGTGTAAAGGAGATCACAGACAAGTTTACGGCAAACGGGGGCCGGGTGATCCTGAAAACTTTCAACATAGAGAATACCGGGAAACAAGTAGTCCTGGAAGGTCCTCTGGGTGAAAAGCTCGGGTTTATAGAGAACCCGGCCCACCCGGTTTCCCAGCTGACCAACGGCGCCCAGGAATGGATCTGGACCGAGCTCTGGAGCACCAATACGGACCTGAGCAGGAGCTTTTACCAGAAGGTTTTTAACGCGAGCATCACCGAGAATGAAAATACGGAGAAGCCGTACTGGTTCATCAATAGAGGGGGTCAGAAAGTAGGGGGCATCATTCCAAATCCCGCTGAAGGTGCAAGGAGCCAGTGGGTTCCCTACGTAAACATACAGGACATCCCCGGTTTTTACACCGGGTTGAAAAAAACGGATGCCCAGGTCCTGCTCGGGCCGGAAAGCGGCTACCGCAACGGCAGCATCGTGGTTTTCGAAGATCCCCACCAGGCACTGCTCTGTGTACAAAAACTATAATCCTCAACACCTACCGATATGAAAAAGCCCAAAAAAATATTCATCGCCCTCTTCCTCGCACTCCTATTTTGCAGTGTACTTATCAGCTGCTCCAATGC
>CAZUZE010000392.1:0-2134 GCA_964624565.1 uncultured Robiginitalea sp. | reverse complement strand
TCGGTAACACTGCCCCGGACCAGCCGGGTTTCCTGGGCCTGCACCCCTATGGCAAGGGTGAGAAAAAGGATAAGGGAGGAGAATGCCGTCTGTTTCATAGCGATCGTTTTTTTCAAAGTACAAAAAAGAATAAATATCTTTTTATATATATTTATTTCATAATATATAAAATATATTTATGTATTCCCTTCCATGAAGGACCAGGCAATCCTTGTATTAAGGGTTTTCCTCACCTAATCCCCAAGGCGCGACCCTCTGAGACGTCCAGGTTAATTCAGCGCCACTGTCGCTCCCTTGGTCAGGGTGAACAATCGCTGGTTGACGTCCATAAGGTTCAGTTTGAAAACGCGGACTTCCTTCCGCTGGGAACGGGTCCCGTAGTTGTCGTAAATAGTCACCTTCAAATAGGTTGGTGTCAGGCTTTTGTTCCCCAGGTAGCGCGCATTGACCACCCAGGTACCGGGCAGTGAGCTGTCGATAAGGAATTCCTCTGAATTAAAACCGATCTCCTTTTCCCTCATGATCCCCTCCGCGTCGCTGGCCATGGAGTGCTTCCAGATATGGTACTGGTTTTCAGGGTTAACGAACTGCAGTTCGAACTCCGCCTCCCCGTCATTCCACTCAAAGACAAGGCGCGTGCCCTGGAAAGATTCCTCTTCCACAAAGAGGGACTCCCGCTGGGCCGAACTGACAATGCCCGCCTGGTGCAGGAACAACAGGTTGTTGTATTCCCGGTTCAGGAGGGGGGTGAAATCGGTGCTGTCCACCGGTATCAGCCCCTCGGAGACCAGGTAATCATACCGCTTGTACTGGGCGGCTGCGTTGTCATACCGCTCCATATCCCTGTAACTGTTGGCCAGGTCCATGTAGGACTGCCCGTAATTGGGCCGCATCCGCATCACTTCCTTGTACGCCTCATGGGCCATTTCCCTTCGCGACTGGCTTTCAAAAGTGTAGGCAAGGGCCTTCATGTTCACCGGGTTTTTGGCGAAAAGGTGTGCATGGCGCTCCAGGATCTCATCGGCGTAGGGCTTGTCCCCCCTCACCTCATAAAAATGGCGATAGGAATCCAGCACAAAATACGGGGCACTGGAATAGCGGGAGGCGTATTTTTCATATACGGCCCTGGCTTCCTCTGTGGAAGCGGCTGCATTGAGCTCCTGGTAATAGGTGGGTTCCCCGGCTGCCACCTCGGCCCTTGTCAGCACGGGTCCCGTTTCAAAGTTGTTCCGGAGCCTTGCATAATCCTTGAGTTTTCCTCCCTTAGGGCTTCCGGCCAGGGTGTTGATCACGATGACCCCGCCCGCCCCCAGGTTTCCGTACTGGGTGGTGGTGGCAAAGTTGTTGAGGATGGCCAGGCGTTTGATCTGGTTGATATCCAGCCAAATGGGCGGGTCTGTAAAAATTTGGCCATCCACATCAAAAAGGGCGGCCCGCTGGTTGAAAATCGAGGAAGTCCCGCGAATAAAGACGCGCTGCGGGCTCAGGTTCTGGAATTCTGAAAAGGAATCCGCATCGGACTGGGCCACCCCCTGTATGTTGGTGATCTGCCCGTCGATGCCGGAAGCCCCGCCCCCTGCACAGTCGCCTACCACACGGATACCCGCAAACCGGTTCCTCAGCAGGTCCAGGATACATACGAAGACCGGGCTGATGTCGTCCTCGTTCATAAAGCGTATGTTCCCCGGGGCGGTATCCGCGTTCAGGATCCCGTAGGCTGTGCGGATCAACCTGTCGTTGATCACATATTCCCGTTCCAGGTCCCTCTGGCTTTTGCGGTTGCTCCCGACAACCACCACTTCGTCCAGTTCGGCCACATCCATGGACATGGTCGGGCTCAGGATCCGGGTAACGTCTTCCACCCGGATCCTCAGGGGCTTCATCCCCTGGTAGGTATACCGGATGACATTGCCGGGACTGGCAGTGATCGCATACTTCCCGTCATCGTCCGTAAAGGTCGAGGTGTCCGTGCCTTCCACGGAAACCGAAACGTTGGGTAAGGGGGACCGGCCATCGGACACGGTACCCCGAATCGTTTTTTGAACTTCCTGGGCGAGAAGCACGGGCCCGAGGAACAAGAGGAACAACCAGATATTTTTCATAGCAAAGGGTTTTTAACTACCTTAAAGATAAG
>CAZUZE010000391.1:0-2138 GCA_964624565.1 uncultured Robiginitalea sp. | reverse complement strand
AACCCTGCCGGGCTTGTGAGGACTTCCTGCAGCCTCGCCCCTACCCATAACCGGGTGCGGAACTCTTTTTGCCATGCCCTTCGGTATTCCCGCTCCAAATGCTGCCTGTTCGTATTGGAAGTGCCTCCGTGCCTGATGAGCAGGTTTGCCTGAAGCCGCCCGCCCTGAATAGCCATCGCCATTCCATTGCCGCAAAGTGGATGGATCAGCCGGGCGGCGTCCCCCGATAACAAGACGTGGTCGGTGACGAGCCCTTTCTTCCCAAAATAGATGTTCGAAATTCCAAGGGGCGTTTCAAAAAGGGGCTCGGCCGTGTCGAGTACCTCCGCCAGGGCGGGATGTTCCTTCAACAAGGTACGGGTGCAGGATTCCAGGTTCGGGGTTTCCCTGAAACGCTCCCTGTGGATCAGGTAGCAAAAGTTCACCGCACCCGTTTCGGTAACCGATAACCCGCCATACCCTCCTTTGAAACCGTAAAGCCCGACCCGGTGTGAGGGGTACTGCGCACGGTAGTGCATTTTAATCCCCATCCAGGGGCTGGCCCTGGAGAAAAACGGCCGGTCCTGTACGCGGTCCAGACCACTTCGCTTGCCCCAGGCGCCCAAAACATGTGCGGCCTGCCAGACCCCGCCCCTGGAGGTCACCCTGAAATAAGGGGCTTCGAAAACAACCGATTCCACGGGCTCCCATACAAAACGGGCACCCGCTTTTTCAGCTGCCCTGTACAACCGGTGGTCCAGTGCATACCGGCTGATGCCAATCCCCCCAAGGGGGAGCCCACTGGTAAGGCACTGCCCTCCCGGGCTGCCGAGGACCAGCTCAGTGATCTCAGGGGCATCCCCAAGTGGAATTCCCGCCTCCTCCAGGTAGGGCACCACTTCCCGGCTGAGGTACTCCCCGCAGACCTTGTGGTGTGGGAAGCGCTGCTTGTCAAAGACGACCACCTCCCGACCGGCAGCAGCCAATTCCCGTGCTGCAGTGAGCCCGGCAAGCCCGGCCCCTGCTATGATGACCTCAGTTGACTTCATCTGATGAAGTTACGGAAACCGGCGCGAACCATCGCGGAAATCAATACGCCAGCAATTCCTTCAGTGCTTTCCGGAACCTTGCCTGGGGCAGGAAACCGGCTTCCAGGCTGCGTGCAAACGGAACCGGGATCTCCAGGCTCCCTACCCGCATGACGGGGGCGTCCAGGTGCTCAAAACAGTGTTCCCCGATCTGGGCAGCCACATCTGCCATTACCCCGCCAAACAAAGTGTCCTCCTGGAGCAGCAGTACTTTGCCCGTTTTCCGCACCGATGCGAAAACGGCATCCATATCCAGGGGGCACAGGGTACGCAAATCCAACAGGTCCACCCCATCCAGTCCCATCTCTTCCAGCGCTTCCAAAGCCCAGTGTACCCCGGCCCCGTATGTTATAACGGAAACAGAACTGCCCGACCGCAAATGGGCTGCCACCCCCAGGGGCAGGGTGTAATACCCTTCCGGGACATCCCCGTAAACGCTTCGGTAAAGTCCCTTGTGTTCAAAAAACAGTACCGGGTTGGGGTCGTTGATGGCCGTGGCCAGGAGTCCTTTGGCATCTGAGGGGAAAGCCGGGTAAACCACCTTCAGGCCGGGGACTTTGGTGAACCAGGCTTCATTGGTCTGGGAGTGGAAGGGCCCCGCCCCCACCCCTGCCCCGCAGGGCATGCGAATGACGACATCCGCGGGCTGCCCCCACCGGTAATGTACTTTCGCCAGGTAATTTACTATGGGGTTAAAGCCGGAACTGACGAAATCCCCGAACTGCATTTCCACCACGGCTTTCATGCCGTTGATTGCAAGGCCCATACCAGTGGATACGATGATGGATTCACAAATCGGGGTATTGCGCACGCGTTCGGGCCCGAAGTCTTGCAGGAAGCCCTCCGTGACTTTAAAGACCCCCCCGTATTCTGCGATATCCTGCCCCATTAGCACCAGGTTTTCATGCCGTTCCATCGAGTGGCGCAATCCTTCGGAAACCGCGTCTACAAATCGGATATTCTTGAGACTTTTACCTGGATTATATTCTTGATATTGAAATGGATAATACAGGTCATTTAATTCTTTTATTTCATTAATTAAGACAATAGTAGCATAGTAATTTGCCCTAT
>CAZUZE010000390.1:0-2140 GCA_964624565.1 uncultured Robiginitalea sp. | reverse complement strand
TTTCCCAAAGGGCTGCAAAGATATAAAAATCAGGAAGTCGGTCCCGCTCCCTGTGTTCAGGATTTGCGATACTCCCGCGTCAATTCGAAAACCGAAAGCATGAGGTCCTCGTCCTCTGTAGTAAAAGAGATCCCGCGCCGCTGCATGGCCACCCTGGCGGCTTCAAAGGCTTTTTCGGGTAGGTAGGTACTGAACCCGGAAGTACCCCCCCAGCTAAAACTCGGGATAAAATTCCGCGGAAACCCGGAGGCAAATATGTTGCAGTTCACCCCGACCACGGTCCCGGTATTGAACATCGTATTGATGGCCGATTTACTGTGATCCCCCATGATCAGGCCGCAAAACTGGAGGCCGGTCTGGTCAAAACGCCCTGAATCGTAGTTCCAGAGGCGCACCTTTGCATAGTTGTTCTTTAGATTGGAATTGTTCGTGTCGGCCCCGAGGTTGCACCACTCGCCCAGTACCGCGTTGCCCAGGAACCCGTCATGCCCTTTGTTCGAATACCCGAAGAGGACTGAATTGTTGATTTCCCCGCCAATTTTGCAATAAGGTCCCGCCGTGGTGGGCCCGTAGATCTTGGCACCCATCTTGACGACCCCGTGGGGGCCAAGGGCGAATCCTCCCCGGATCAGGCACCCTTCCATGACCTCCGCGCCCTTTCCGATATAGATCGGCCCTGTGCTGGCATTCAACACGCTGTGCTCCACCACAGCACCTTCTTCGATGAAAATCCGCTCCGGCACTGAGACCCGGTTTGTCCCGGAAACAGGCGCTGACTCCCTGCCCGAGGTGAGCAGTTCAAAATCGGCCTCCAGCACTGTCCCGTTCATGGAAAAGATGTCCCAGGTGTTGCGGACCTCCAGGCATTCCTTTTCGTACGCGATCCTTTTAAGCCGGTCAGGCGTGTCCAGGATGTCGACGGATCGGCCCCGGCAGGCCAGCAGCTCGTTCCCCCGGAAGAGGGCCTCGCCCGGCTTCAGTCCCAGGACGGCCCGGACGAGGGCATCATCTGCCACAAGGGATCCTTTGATCAGGAGATTGTCTTCACCGGAAACCAGAGGGAATTTGGCGCGCAGGTAGTCCTCGGTCAGGACTCCGGCCGCGGTGCGTGTCCGCCGCTCCCATTTCTCCCTTAAGGTGAGAATCCCGATTCGGATATCTGCCACCGGGCGGGTAAAGGTCAGGGGCAAAAGCGATCTTCTCCGGTCCCCGTCAAATAAGATAAGGTGCATGGCTCTGTTTTAGGCAAAAGTAACAAATGAATCCGCATGCCCGGGAGCGATCCTAAACCAAAAATGGGTGATCCCCGAAGGAACCACCCATTTTCATGAATCCCGGAATCTTCCGGGGATTATTTGCTGAATTTCTTGTATTTGCTCTTGAATTTATCGATCCGTCCTGCGGTATCGACCAGTTTCGCCTTCCCGGTGTAGAACGGGTGCGACGTCCTGGAAATTTCCAGTTTCACCAGGGGATAGGAAACGCCATCGACTTCAATGGTCTCTTTGGTCTCGGCCGCTGATTTGGTCAGGAAGACATCGTCGTTCGACATATCTTTGAATGCGACCATCCTGTAATTCTCGGGGTGAATGCCTTGCTTCATGCTTGAAAATCGTTTTAACCTGCTATTTCGCGGGTGCAAATGTACATATTATTCTTAAAATTTGCATATCCCCGGCCTCAAAAAAATAAAATAAATTGGTACCTTCCGTGTAACAAAATTCGATTTAATCCAACAAACAACTGCAAAACCTTACTATTCTATTATGGAAACCAACGCACCAAAAATTGGTAAATTTTCACTGAACTACGGCCTGATCCTCGGCGGTCTTGGCGTGATCTTCGGCCTAATGCTCTTCCTTAGCGATGCACACATCTCCCAAAGCCCGGTCAATTCGATCATCTCCATCGTGATGTCCGTCGCCGTTATTTTCTGGGGGATCCTGAATTTCCGCAAAGCCAATGGCGATCTTCTAAGTGTCGGCCAGGCGGTTAAACTCGGGGCCGCCGTCCGGGGGCAGCCGGGCGATGGCTTCGGCGGAGGGCAGGGGGCGGCGAACGTTCACGGGGGTCTCCTTCGCGGACACCGCGGTCGTCCACGCCGACGGGTCCGCGCGCCTGCAGCATCTCCGGCGCGAAT
>CAZUZE010000389.1:0-2149 GCA_964624565.1 uncultured Robiginitalea sp. | reverse complement strand
ACAGTGCGAAATATTTAATAAAGTACCTTTGAAGGTGCTATATTCAATAGGATTTCACGTATGAACAAGCTTCTCCCCACCGTTATTCTGCTGCTGCTCTTTTCGGCCGGGATACAGGCGCAACAGGGTCGGGTATCCATAGAGGAAGCCCCTGAACTAAAACGCCTGCTGGCCATATACAAGGACGGCAAGGCCAACGCGCTTTATTACACCATCCAGATTGGCTTTGGATCCTATGACCATGCGGAGGAATTAAAACAGGAGGCCGCCATTGAGTTTCCCCAGTTCGACCCGAAAATCGTTTTCGATTCCCCTACCTACCGGGTACACCTGGGTAAGTTCAGGGATCGCCTCGAGGCCGAAAAGAATTTTCTGGAAGTAAGGCAGCGATTTCCCGGGGCCCTGCTGCTCAGGCCGGAAAGCGGCAACAGGCAATAGCACGCTGCCTCCCCTTCGCACCGGTTCAGCCACCCCGGGATGCCATCCCTTCAGACCTTTGCCAACTATTCCCGCAGGGAGGAGAAGCCAGGCGGGATCCTCGATTAACTAAAAACACACAGGCCCCGGGGCCCTGTGAAACTGCCCGGCAAGCCCATGGCCAAAACCAAAAATCCCGGACTCCTGTTAAGGGATCCGGGATTTTCACAATCGTACCTTGGTGTCTTGCCGCCTTACAAGGTCTTCTTTACCGCCACTTCCTGGAAGGCCTCGAGAATATCCCCTTCTTTGATGTCGTTGTAATTCTTGACCTGCATACCGCAATCATACCCTTTCGAAACTTCCTTCACATCGTCCTTGAAACGCTTGAGCGAGGCGAGCACCCCGGTGTAGATCACCACCCCGTCCCGAATGAGCCGGATATTGGAATTCCTGTAGATTTTGCCACTGGTCACCATACAACCGGCAATGGTCCCCACCTTGGAAATCTTGAAGGTTTCGCGGATTTCCGCCGTACCGGTAATCTCTTCCTTGATCTCCGGGGAGAGCATTCCCTCCATGGCATCCCTCAGGTCATTGATCGCATCGTAGATGATGGAGTAGGTGCGGATATCGATTTCCTCCTTATCGGCCACATCCCGGGCGTTGCCCATGGGCCGGACATTAAACCCGATTATGATCGCATCCGAGGCGGAGGCGAGCAGCACATCCGACTCCGTAATGGCCCCTACCCCTTTGTGGATGATGTTCACCTGGATTTCGTCAGTGGACAGTTTCTGGAACGAGTCGGAAAGCGCTTCGACCGAACCGTCCACATCCCCTTTAAGGATGATGTTGAGTTCCTTGAAGTCGCCAAGGGCGATACGCCTTCCAATTTCATCGAGGGTGATGTGACGCTGTGTCCTTACAGACTGCTCGCGCAGGAGCTGGCTCCGCTTGGCCGCGATCTGTTTGGCTTCCCGTTCATCCTCCATCACGTTGAACTTATCCCCTGCCTGGGGGGCCCCATCCAGCCCGAGAATTGAGATCGGCGTGGAGGGCCCGGCGAGCTTGACTTCCTTGCCCCGTTCGTCGTGCATGGCCTTTACCTTGCCGCTGCAGGTCCCCGCCAGTACGTAATCCCCGATCTTCAGGGTCCCGGCCTGTACCAACACGGTGGAGACATACCCCCGGCCTTTGTCCAGGAAAGCTTCCACCACGGTTCCCGAGGCCATTTTGTCGGGATTGGCCTTCAGCTCGAGCAACTCGGCCTCCAGCAGTACTTTTTCGAGAAGTTCCTTTACCCCGGCCCCTGTCTTGGCGGAAATATCCTGGGACTGGATCTTGCCCCCCCAATCTTCCACCAGAAGGTTCATCCCGGCCAGGCCTTCTTTGATTTTCTCCGGGTTGGCCGTCGGTTTGTCCACTTTGTTGATGGCAAAAACGATTGGCACCCCGGCCGCCTGGGCATGGCTTATCGCCTCCCGTGTCTGAGGCATGATGTCGTCATCGGCAGCGATTACGATGATCGCAATATCGGTGACCTGGGCTCCCCTGGCCCGCATGGCCGTAAAGGCCTCGTGCCCCGGGGTATCGAGAAAGGCAATCTTCTCCCCGTTGTCCAGCCTCACCCCGTAAGCGCCGATGTGCTGGGTAATCCCGCCGCTTTCACCTGCAATGACGTTCTCCTTCCGGATATAGTCCAGAAGGGAGGTTTTCCCGTGATCGACAT
>CAZUZE010000388.1:0-2159 GCA_964624565.1 uncultured Robiginitalea sp. | reverse complement strand
ATCGGGGGGCTTAATAAGAGCCACAGGCAGGACTGCGAGGGCGGGGACCGGGAGAGCCTGCGATTGCCCTTCGGACAGGACGCGCTGATCCGGGATATCCTCGGGGTCAATGAGAACCTTGGGGTCATACTGGTCAGTGGAAATGCGGTTGCCATGCCCTGGGTGGATCAGGCAAAGGGGATCCTGCAGGCCTGGTATTCGGGAAGCATGGCCGGCCATGCCCTGGCCGACATCATCAGCGGGGATGTGAGCCCCTCAGGAAAGCTGCCCTTTACTTTTCCGGAGGCCCTGGAAGACAATGCCGCACATCATTTTGGGGAAGTATCCTATCCCGGCATCAGGAAGGTCCAGCAGTACGAGGAGGGCATTTTTGTCGGGTATCGCTGGCATGGGACGAAAAATATAAAACCCCTGTTCCCTTTTGGTTTTGGCCTTTCCTACACCCGTTTCGAGGTATCCGGCATTGCAACCGACCGGAAAGCATACGGGGAGGCGGACAGCATCAAGGTCCGGTTCGAAATTAAAAACACAGGTGCCCGGGAAGGGGCGGAGGTCGTACAGGTTTACACGGGCAAACCGGATTCCCGGATTGAGCGGCCGGTACGGGAGATGAAGGGCTTTCGGAAAATTCACCTGAAACCCGGTGAAAAAAGGGTGGAGGAAATTGTTATTCCGGTTTCAAGCCTTCGGTATTACGATGAATCGTCGGCCAGCTGGCAACTTGAGCCCGGGGCCTATACGCTCTATGTGGGGAACGCCTCAGACCACACGTACAGTGCGGCTGAAATTGAAGCCGTCGGGGAGTGATCTCCTTTGGATAGGGAAAGGGGGGGCCTACTGTTTGGTATAAACCTCCGCCTGCAACCCGGGCAGGGTTTCCCCGATGATATTGGTCAGCGTGTTAGCGGAGCTGTTGAAGGTAAAAACGGTAATGGAGCCCGTTCCGTCAGCCAGTCGCAAAACATTCCCTTCAATGTCCCAGTTCCCGCCTTCAGTCCTGTTGCCTGCGGAGCACTGGAAATTAAACAGGCCCCCCGTGATCGTGGTTACGACCACATCGTTTCCGCTGAAGGTCCAGGTATTGTTGTCGCTCAGGGTAATCCGGCCGGTAATACAGGCAAGCTCAGCGACTACATTTGTGGTGGTATTCCCATCTCCGTTGATGTCCTGGGCCGGTGAAATGGTCAGTTCCGTGAGGTTCCACGTGCCCACGACGAGGTCCCGGTTCGGGTTGGCTGATGATCCCCCGTCATCGTCATTGGAACAGGCCATCAGGGCAAGGGCAAAAAAGAAAAACAAATGCTTTTTCATCAATGGGTATTAGGTTGTGATCTTTTCTTGTAGGTGGAAAGATAGGTAATTTATGGATGCCCGGCAAAGAGGCCGTGCGGCTTGTCACGCCCTTTTGGAAGGCGGAATGGGTTGGTTTCTGTGGCGGGAATGCTCCGGGTTTGGGATTTAAGTTCCCCTTAACGCCCCTGAACTTGATATTCAGGTTCTTTTTTTGGTACTTCGCTCAAAAAGAGCAATGACGATATTTATAGATATGGATGAGGTGCTGGCCGATACCTACGGGGCGCATATCCGGCGCTATAACGAGCGATTTGGTGCTTCCCTTACCAAAGAGCAGTGCATGGGGGGAGAGGTGTGGCAGCAGGTGCCCCAACACCGGGAGAAGATCTGGCAGCACTATTTTGAACCCGGGTTTTTCCGGGAGCTGGACCCCATTGAAGGCAGCCGGGAAGTCCTGAGGGAACTCTCTGAAAAGTACCAGGTCTATATCGCATCAGCCGCCATGCAGTTTCCGAACTCCCTGATTGAAAAACACCAGTGGCTCGATGAGCATTTTCCTTTTATCCACTGGCGCAACCGGATTTTGCTCGGGGATAAACACATCCTTCGGGGGGATGTCCTTATCGATGACCGCAGCCATAACCTGGAGACATTCCAGGGGCGCTCCATCCTGTTTACCTCCCCCCACAACATACACACCACCGGCTTTGAAAGGGCCGACAGCTGGCAGGAGGTGGCCGGGTTGTTGCTTTAGTTGCTGGTCTGTGGATATAAGGGGCACCCCCACCCACCCGTTAAGAAGATACATTCCAAAACTGAAAGTCCCCAGCAGGCCGTCCCTGATCTAAGCAGGACCACCAGCGGGA
>CAZUZE010000387.1:0-2159 GCA_964624565.1 uncultured Robiginitalea sp. | reverse complement strand
TCCGCCCACGCAGCGGGCCAGACCGAAAGGGTCATCACGCTGCAGGTCAACACGGCCGGGATTAACCCCCAAAACGTAAATGAACAATCTACCTTCGGGCAGCCGGCAGAGATCAGCAATGAAGACTACACAGTGGAGGCTGAAGTGGGGGACACCATCATCTGGGAAGGCGTTTCCACAGTGGAGGGAGACCTAGTCGAAATCGAATCCATCAACCACGAAGGGGACAGGGGCGGACGCGATATTTTCGGTCAAAACATCCTTCGGGGTGAAAATGGAGTCGTCCGCGGGACCATCCTCAACACCACGGATGAAGGGGCGGACTACAAATACAAGATTACCTTCCGGGTTATCCGCCAGGGCGACAACCGACGAGGGGTGTACCACATAGACCCGAAGCTCAGGGTACGCGGCGAGTGACCCAACCTAACAGCACGTTCCCCTTATGTCCTGCCTGCACGAGCATTTACCCGGCCAATTGAAATTATCACGGCTTTGCCTGCTGCTGGTACTGGCCGTCTTTTTTGAGGGCTTTGGGCAGGAAGGAAATAAAAGGGACAGCATCGAAGCGCGTTACCTGAGGGGGGACTTCCCTCCTTCTGACAGCCTGGAGGTACTCAACAGCCTTACCCAGGCTCTGGCGGAGCCCGGGAAGCTCCTGCAATACAGCAACACGCTCATCGAGGTATCCCAACGACAGGATTCCCTGAAACAACTCTTCAACGGGTACCTCCAGAAAGGGAATGCCCTTCGGCTCAAGGGCGATTTTGTGGAAGCGCTCGAAAGTTACTACAAAGCTGCCAGTATTGCCATCGAGGACCAATCGGATTCCAATCTGGGCAGCGCTTACATCACCATAGCCGATGTCTATTCCGTGATGGACAATCCGGGCAACGCGCGCTCCTATTACAACAAAGGCATCCGGATCCTCCGACAGGCCGGGGATTCCCTGGCATTCTCCACGGCCCTCTCCAATGCCGGGGACGAATATTACAAACAGGGCAAGCTCGATTCAGCCCTGATGTACTTTGAAGAGTCGGGCCCCATCTTCGAGAAGCTGAAATTCCGCATGGGAACGGCATACTACCTGGGGTCGGTGGGCATGGTCTACAGCGCCCAGGGCAGGGAAGCCGAGGCGCTTGACAAACTCAACCAGTCCATATCCCTTTTAAAGGAGCTGAATGACTTCTACGGGGTAGCCGCCTTTCTGCCCTTTATTTCTGAAATCTATGAGCGCCGAGGGGATTTCCCATCGGCCCTGAGGTATTCCAGGGAAAGCCTGGACATCGCCACGGAATATGGCCTGAAAGAACAGATCGCCGATGCGAGCCTTAAAATATCGGAGCTGTATGAAGCCCTGGGCGATCCTGCAAAATCCCTTTACCACTACAAGCGCTACACCGCCTACAGGGACAGTATAAGCAACGTGCCCCTGGTACAGGAAATGGCCAAACTCAGGACGGACTTTGAGGTCACCCAAAAACAAACGGAGGTCGACCTGCTGGAAAAAGAGGCAGAAATACAACGGTTGACCGAACGACGGCAGCAGATTGTCATCTATGTGATCGCCGGGGTTCTGATCGCCGCATTTTTGCTGGCACTGGCACTGTACAAGCGATATGCCTATATCAAGAAAACAAGGGACATCATCGAAAAGGAAAAGGCCCGTTCGGACGGGCTGCTGCGCAATATCCTCCCGGAGGAGATGGCCGAAGAACTGAAAGAAAATGGCAGGGTGCGGGCGAAGCGTTTCGATTCCGTTACCGTGCTTTTTGCCGACTTTGTGGGTTTTACCCAGTTCTCTGAAAATATGAGCCCGGAGGACCTGGTCCGCAACGTGGATTTTTACTTCTCCAAATTCGATGAGATTGTCGAAAAATACGGGCTCGAGAAAATCAAAACCATGGGGGATTGCTACATGTGCGCCGGCGGCCTCCCGTTTCCCTCAGAAGACCACGCCGTAAAAATGATTTATCTCGCCAGGGAGATCATCCGGTTCGCCCAGGAGATTAAAAAGAGCAGCCAGCTGGGCATAACCGGTTTTGACATCCGCATCGGTATCAATACCGGCCCCGTGGTCGCCGGGGTGGTGGGCACCAAGAAATTTGCCTATGATGTGTGGGGGGATACCGTGAATATCGCTTCACGAATGGAATCCA
>CAZUZE010000386.1:0-2160 GCA_964624565.1 uncultured Robiginitalea sp. | reverse complement strand
TATGTCGACACCGACGACACCGCTGTCTGCCCCAGTTGCGGCGTCGACGCCCTCGTACCCCTCATCAGCGACGACCTCGTCGCCGCTATCAGCCGCGTCTATTTCGGCGACGTCTGACCACCACCACCCCGGGCACCTGCCCGGGGTTTTTATTTGATCCCAATCCCATGGCGCCCGTTTATTGATCGGCTGCTATCGGGTCCCCGAAAGAGGTATAAAATTCAAATCCGCTGTTTTACATCAAGATTCGACGGTTTTACAACAATGTTTTTCCGCGGGCAGACCCTTATCCTACTTTTAGAATGTATTTGAAACCGGGTCAACCCAAAAAGCAGTATCAGAAACCAAACAGGCTTAAGGTCACAAAAAGAAAAAAACCAATGGAACTACAGATCGACGACTCACTCCTTGTAAAGGAATACATCAGCGGCAATGAAAGAGCTCTGGAGGTCCTGATCAACAGGCACAACCAGCGGATTACGAGCTTTATCTATTCTAAAGTACTGGACAGGGACGTCACTGAAGACATTTTTCAGGACACGTTCATCAAGGTGATCAAAACCCTAAAAAAGGGAAATTACAGTGAAGAAGGGAAATTTCTTCCCTGGGTGATGCGGATCGCGCACAACCTGATTATCGACTATTTCCGGAAAAACAAACGGATGCCTAAATTTGAAGGGAGCGAGGACTTCAATATTTTCTCGGTCATCGGGGACGACAAGCTCAATGCCGAAAAACAAATGATCAAGGATCAGATCGACAGTGACCTCGGGACCCTGATAGATGAACTGCCCGACGACCAGCGGGAAGTACTCATCATGCGCATCTACAAGGACATGAGTTTCAAAGAAATCTCGGAGTCCACCGGGGTGAGCATCAACACGGCCCTCGGCCGAATGCGGTATGCCCTTATCAACCTGAGGAAGATCATACAGCGGAACAAAATTGTCCTAACGAATTACTAAACTTCCATCGGGAGCAATATTTCCATAAGGGGTGCGTTATTTAGTTGTAACGAACTCTAGGTATATGGAAAAAATTTACTCAGAACAGGCCAATACGTGCAGGGAGTGCAGGGTTAAAAAGGAAACGATTGACTTTTTACTGCAATATTCGCGATCACTTCATGTCACAGGATATCAGGACTTCACCTTCGAATCCAGTTTAAACTGATACTCAGGACCCGCTCAGCGGGTCTTTTTTTTTGCCTGGTAGTCCCTGAGGACCTCCTTCCTGCCAATGGTGCGGGTGATAGGGTCCTTTGCCAAATCCCAGCCCCTTGCCGGGCAGTATTCCCGCCCGTACCAGATGATCTGCAAGTGCAACTTGTTCCACAAATCCCTGGGGAACAGTCTTTTGGCGTCCTTTTCGGTCTGCACGACATTCTTTCCGGACGACAGGCCCCACCGGTACATGAGCCGGTGTATGTGGGTATCCACCGGGAATGCGGGTATCCCAAAGGCCTGTGAAACAACTACGCTGGCGGTTTTATGCCCCACTCCGGGCAGGGCTTCCAGGGCCTCCAGGTCGGCTGGGACCTCCCCCTGATGCCGCTCCAGCAGGAGCTCGGAAAGCCGGTGTATCGCCCGGGCCTTGGTGGGGGAAAGGCCCACGGGACGGATAATATCCCTGATTTCCGGAACGGAGAGCCCGGTCATGGCCGCAGGGGTGGCCGCCCTGGCAAACAGGGCAGGTGTTGTCTGGTTTACCCGGACGTCTGTGCTTTGTGCCGACAACAAAACGGCAATCAGCAAGGTATATGGGTCCCGGTGCTCAAGAGGGATGGGTACCTCGGGATAAATTTCCTCCAGGGTCGAAACTACAAAAGCGGCCTTTTCTTTCTTTGTCATTTTGTTTAACTTTATAAAATTATAAATAAACAAATATATACCTATGAACACACTCAAAGCCGGGGATAAAGTACCGGATTTTAAGGCCACCGACCAGGACGGAAATGCCGTGTCCCTTTCAGATTATAAAGGTAAAAAACTCATCGTCTTTTTTTATCCCAAAGCGGACACCCCGGGGTGCACGGCCGAGGCCTGCAGCCTTAGGGACCACTATGCTGCCCTGCAGGAAGCCGGATATTCGCTCCTGGGGGTCAGTGCAGATTCCCAAAAAAAGCAGGCGAACTTTAGCAGGAAATACGAGTTTCCATTC
>CAZUZE010000385.1:0-2174 GCA_964624565.1 uncultured Robiginitalea sp. | reverse complement strand
TTATCCCCGAAAAGGGACCGCCTGAGCTGCTGGCCCACCTGCCCGACGGAGACTCCGAGCTCGCCCGCTTTTTCCCGGTCCACGACCACTTCCATGGCGGGCTTGCTCTTGTTCACATCGATCTTGAGGTCTTCGATCCCGGCGATATTGCGGCTGTTGATAAAGTTCCGCATCCGCTCGGCCACGTTGATCAGGGTGTCGTAGTCCTGTCCTTCCAGCTCGATGTTGATGGGATAGCCGGCCGGCGGGCCCACCGCGTCTTTCTCCACGCTGATGGTCACCCCGGGATAGATGCCCTTGAGGCCGTCCTGGATCTTTTTGCGGAGGCCTTCGCTGTCCTCCCCCTCCCGGTACTTGAATTCCCGCATGGAGAGGGTAACCTTGCCCCGGTGGGGCATTTCAGCGGCCGACCCCCCTTCCGTAAACGGGTTTTCAGCCCCTTTGCCCACCTGGGAAACCGAAGATTCCACAAGGAGGTTCATATCCCCTTTCATGTAGGTGTCCGCATCTGCGATCGCATAGACCCTTTTTTCAATCGCCCGGGTGATCTCGTTGGTTTTTTCAATGGCGGTGCCCTGGGGGTATTCTATGTAGACGATGATCTGGTTGGGGGTGTTGTCCGGAAAGAATTCCACCTTGGTACGGCCGCTCCCCAGGGAAGCGCCGAAACTCATGAACGCGAGCAGCAGCAGCACGACCATGGCCCCGAAATACCAGTACACGTTTTTCCCGCGCAGGGCCTGCTTGAGTTGTTTCTCATAGAGGTTTTCCATCTTCTTCAGCGTTCGCTGCTGGAAGCGGTTCGCGGATTTCTTGATGACGTATTTGTAGAGCCAGAACATCCCGGCGGTCACGATCATCAGGGTGCCCAGGCCCCGGACCGCCCCCCCGACGATAAAGATGAACAGCCCGATGCCCCCCAGCAGGAACGTGAGCCGGATGAGCTGTTTGCGGGTGAGTTCCTTTTCCCCGATCTCCATAAACTGGGAAACCAGCATGGAGTTCATGAAAATGGCCACAAAGAGGGAGGACCCCAGGACCACCGAAAGCGTGATGGGGAAGAAGATCATGAATTCCCCCATGATCCCGGGCCACATGCCCAGGGGGACAAAAGCGGCTACCGTGGTGAGGGTGGAGATGATTATGGGGATGGCAATTTCCCCGATCCCCTTTTTGGCGGCCTGAACCCGCGACATCCCTTCCTCTTCCATCAGGCGGTAGACATTTTCCACGACCACGACCCCGTTGTCCACAAGCATCCCCAGGCCCATGATGAGCCCGAAGAGGATCATTGTGTTGAGGGTATACCCCATGGCGGAGAGGATCATAAAGGACATGAACATCGACATGGGGATGGCAAACCCGACAAAGAGGGCGTTGCGGAACCCCAGGAAGAACATCAGCACAGTCACCACCAGCAGGATCCCGAAGATGATGTTGTTCACCAGGTCGTCCACCTGGTTGAGCGTCCGGCTGGAGGAATCGTTTGCAAAGGTGATGTTCACGTCGGCCGGGAGGTATTCCTCCTGCGCCCTGGCCACCAGGGCGCGGATTTCCTCGGCAGCCGAGATCGCATTTTTCCCCGAACGTTTTTTGACATCCAGCATGACCACGCTCTCGCCCCGTTCGCGGGCATAGGTGGTCTTATCCTCTTCGCGGAAGCTTACGGTGGCCACATCCTTAAGGTAGATGGCGGACCCCCCTTCGGATTTGACGACAAAATTTTCGAGGTCCTCAGGGGCGTCGATTTCACCCAGCACCCGGATCGTCCTCCGTTGCCCGCTGGTCTTGAGGTTGCCTGCAGACATCGTCATGTTCCCGTTGGCGATGGCGCTGAGCACATCCTGAAAGCTGACCTTGGCCGCCATCATCTTGTAGATGTCCACAGCGACCTCCACCTCTTTTTCCTGGGCCCCCCGGATGTCCACCGCCTTGATCTCCGGCAGGTCCTCGATCTGGTCCTCCAGGTATTCGGCGAATTCCTTGAGCTTGTCCACCGGGTAATCCCCCGTGATGTTCACATTCATGATGGGGAAGGACTCGGAGAGGTTCAGGTCAAAAACGTTGGGCTCCACCTTGGCCCCGTTGAAGGTGGGCCAGTCCTCCCCGGCCTTTTCGCCGTCCACTTCGTCCTTTACCTTTTGCTTGGCGTTCTCCACGGTAATGTCCTCGTC
>CAZUZE010000384.1:0-2179 GCA_964624565.1 uncultured Robiginitalea sp. | reverse complement strand
CTGAAGGCACTGGACAATGCCGACAAAGAGCTTCAGATATTGTCCTTTAAGCTGGACCGGACGGAAAAGGTGAAGCGGCCCACGGACATCCTCCTGGAGGAAACCATCGAAGAACTGGAACAAAAGCGGAAGGCCGTGGAGGAGGCGCTGGCCGAACTGAAAGCCGCCCAGACCCAACTCATTCATTCCGAAAAAATGGCTTCCCTGGGGGAGCTCACCGCCGGCATTGCCCACGAGATCAAAAATCCACTCAACTTCGTCAACAATTTCTCCGAAGTGAGCCGGGAGCTGCTGGAAGAAATGAAGGAAGAACTAAAAAAGGGAGACACAGAGGAGGCGGTGGGGATTGCCAGTGACGTGATTCAAAACCTGGAGAAGATCGTTCACCACGGCCAGCGGGCCGACAGCATTGTCCGTGGGATGCTCCAACACAGCCATCGGGGGGACGGAAAAAAAGAACCCACCGACCTGGGTGCTCTGGCAGACGAATACCTCCGGTTGGCCTACCATGGATTGCGGGCCAAGGACAAGTCCTTTAACGTCGCTGTGGAAACGGACTTCGACCCGGACCTGCCCGAGGTCAACATCGTTCCCCAGGACATCGGCCGGGTTTTGCTGAATTTAATTACCAACGCCTTCCACGCGGTCAGTGAACGGCAGGAGAAAAGGGAAGAAGGTTATGAACCCACCGTCCTCCTAACAACGCGAAAAACCGCGAGTGGCGTGGAAGTATCCGTTCGCGACAACGGGGGCGGCATCCCTGAAGCCATCAGGGACAAAATCTTCCAGCCCTTCTTTACCACCAAACCTACCGGCGAGGGAACGGGGCTGGGGCTTTCCATGAGTTATGATATTGTGACCAAGGGGCATGGGGGAACCCTGGAAGTGGAGACTGCAGAAGGGCAGGGAGCCACGTTTACCATTAATCTAAAGGACCAAACCTGAACGCTTTGACCAGGAACTTATTACTTAAAGCCCTATTGCTTAAGGCCCTTTGTATAGTGCTGATGCCGGCTCTTTCAGCCCAGGAGAACCGGCTCTCTGAATTACTGGGGCAACTCGAGACGGCCTCTACGGACAGCGCACGTGTATATCTAAACAAGCAACTGGGCTACTATTACCAGGACCTCGACCAACCCAAAGCCCTGGAGTACTTTGAAACAGGTATGGAAGCAGCCAGCCGGTCTGGCGACAGCCTGCAAATGGCCAACCTGCATTTCAGCATGGGGTACACCTATGGGGTTATGGATGATCTTCCGGCAGCCATGGACCATTATCTGGAAGCCCTGCGCATCTATGAAGACATGGATGACTCCTGGAGGCTGGTCAACACCTACCTTTCCATCTCCAACCTCTACCTGAAGAACAACGATACCGCCAAACAGCAGGAATACCTGGAACAGGCAGAAAGCTACCTGATCCGGGAAAATGACAGCATTCAGCTAAGCGAATTGTACAATCACAGGGGGGTACTGCTCGACCAGCAGGGAAAGTTGGATTCCGCCCTGGTCTATTTGGAGAAGGCATTGCAGATTGCCTATGATACAGGAGATGCCGGCGCTACAGGATCTTCACTGGTCAATCTGGGTCTCACCCTGAAACACGCAGGGAGCACCGGGGAGGCCCTGAATAAATTCAGGAAAGCCCTGCCGATCTATGAATCCATGGAGGATGCTTTCGGTTTGACCATCTTGTATAACAACCTCGGGGCCACCTATTTGCAGGAAGGGAATTACGACCTGGCGGAGGAATCCTTCAACCAGAGTATTTCTTACGCCCGCCAGGTAGGCATGGACCAGGGCCTGCTGGAGAACTACAAAAACCTGGCAGCATTATTTGGCAAAAAAGAGGATTACAGGCAGCAGGTCGCTTATCTGGAAAAGTATCATTACCTGAAGGACAGCCTTTTCACGGTTGAGAAGGAAAACCAGCTGACTAAACTGGAAAGCGACTATGTGATCGGGAAGAAAAATTCCGAGCTGGCTTCCACAGAACTGGAACTTCAAAAGCAGCGGGCTGAGAACACAACCTATATTGTTCTGATCGTGGCCGGGATCATAACCCTTGGCTTGTTGTTCCTCTATTATAGCCGGAGCAGGAAAAAGAATCGGTTGTTGCTTTCCAAAAACACCCTGATCAATGAACAAAAACAGGAACTGGAAAAAACCCTCTCTGACCT
>CAZUZE010000383.1:0-2188 GCA_964624565.1 uncultured Robiginitalea sp. | reverse complement strand
ACCCGGTTCCTAAAAGTAAAAAACTTCTCCCGAATTATTACACGCTGTGCTCGTAATCCCTGCAGGGGCTGTGCAGAAGGGCCCGGCCAGGAAGCTTATCACCTGCCGTTTGCCAAGGGCGAACCCTCCAGAAATGCACGCATATCCCTAATAAGCTTTACGTAATCCTCCTGATGTGTGTACATCATATGTCCGGCCTCGTAGTAGGCCATCTGTATTTTGTCCGTTTCGATGCCATTTCGGGCATAGGTGTATTCCGCATCAAAAAACGGGCAAATCAGGTCGTAGTACCCGTTGGCGACCAGTACCCGCATCTCGGGGTTCCTCCGCATGGTCTCCCCCAGCTTCGGCGCCACATTTACCATATCCGGTTCCCAATAACTTCCCTCAGGGACCGGCCTCCAGTTCCATTTGGCCCCGATTTCATCGTTTGAGGTCAGGTAGGGGCGGTCCATTTCCACCTTGAGTTCCGTCCTGAGATAGTGGTTCAGGGCCGCGGTGTACGCCCCGCTGATCTGATAGCTGGCCGGATCCCCCAGGTGCGGGCCATCGGAAAAGGCGTCGATCTCATTTCCTTTGAATCGGCCGTCCAGGCGGCCGGGGGCCGCCCCCTGGTCCCGAAGCAACTCCTTCTGGAACCTGGGAACGAGGACCCGGAGGTCCGACCTGAGGATGTATGCTGCATCGAGTCCGGTAAAGCGGGCCATCTCACGGGCTACAGATTCCTTCTCTGAGGCCGTCAGCAGGGATCCTTTATAAAGGGCCGGGATATAGGTGCTATAGGTAAACTCCCGGCACTGCTGCACGAAAGCCTCGAGCGCCATCCCCTGCCCTGCTTTTTTATGGTACCACGCAGTGGCCGCCATACTGGGCAAATAGGTGATATAGGAAGTGATGTTGTACGGGGATGATGTAGACCCCCCGTAATCAAGCGCCTGGGATATCAGGACCAGGCCGTTGAGGGCCATGTCCTGGCCGTCCCCCTCCAGTTCATGGGCCACGGCCACTGCCCGGGTGGTCCCGAAGCTCTCCCCGGCAATATACTTGGGGGACATCCACCGGTTGTAATCGGTAATCCAGTCCCTGATAAAGCGGGCTATGGAGCGTGCATCTTCATTCAGCCCCCAGTAATCAGTTGCCTTGCCCTTGCCGACCACCCGGCTGAAACCCGTCCCCACCGGATCGATAAATACGAGATCCGTCATATCGAGCAGGCCTTCGCGGTTTTCCCTAAGTCCATAGGGCGCTGCACCGTCATCCCTGCCGGCATCGGAATCCACTTCGACCAGTTGGGGGCCCAGGAGGCCCATATGCAGCCATACGGATGCCGAGCCGGGACCCCCGTTGAAAATAAAGGTGACCGGCCGCCGCCCCGGGTTCTCCATCCCTGTCCCCAGGTAGGCAACAGACCAGATGGACGCCACCGGCTGCCCGGACTCATCCTTCAAATACCGCTCCGAGGCAACCGCCCTGTAGGTGATTTTCCGGTCTCCGTTGAGGATCTGGTGGTCCGTTATAAAGGATTTTGGCTCAGGTACCGGCGGTGCTTCCTCCCTTTCACCAGGGGTTTCCTGGGCTGAAGCCAGGCCCATTGCAAGGCACATCAGTAAGAGGCACCCTGTTTTAAGGATGCCGGGGATTTTTGGGTAGCGCATACGAAAAGATTTACCTGCTCAAGATACGCCTTTATGGGAAATGACAACACCTGAGCCCCCCTGCAGGTTTTGGATTTCCCCGGGTCAGGCCGAATGGGGCAGGGACCGGTGCAATGCCCCGGCAACGGCATCCAGTACGGGCTGGACCTGCGGTACTGAGGCATTTATCAGCACGGTTAGGACCAGCTGCTGATCCGGGTACACTTTGAAATTTGTGTAGGCCCCAACCGCATTCCCCGTATGCCCGAAGAAAGGCCGGCCTTCCGGGTCCCGGCTGACTTCCCAGCCAAGGCCGTAATAGGTCGGTGTGCCATTGACCTCTGAGGAGGTGAGAAAATCAGGCCACAGGGCAGGTGGGATCACTTCCCCCGACAGGCATCCCCGGCCGAAGCGGCAGACATCTGAAACAGTGGAGAGATAGCCCCCCCCTGCGAGTTTAAAGCGGGTGTCCACCGGCGTCGCTTCCCGGAATGTCCCGCCCTGCCGGGTGTAAAAGGCTGCCTGGTTCGGAACCGGCCTTCCGGGGGTCTCCA
>CAZUZE010000382.1:0-2209 GCA_964624565.1 uncultured Robiginitalea sp. | reverse complement strand
AAATATCACTTATGGCAAACTGGCCATTATGGATACCCCTCTGAAAAACCGTTCTGACGGCCGGATGAAACCTTTTGCCTTCAAGGGGTTCTGGTTGAACTACGCGCCGGTGGAACACCACCGTTTCCAGGGGGCCTGGATCGACCGGATTTCCCCCCGGAGCACCGTGGAATGGTTTGATTTCAACGAAGGGATCGGACTCGCCTTCAACGGGTTCCAACCAGATGGGACCCCCGCGGACTATTATGAGCACCAGGAATCTGACGGGCTGGCCATGTTGGGCTACCTGGGCCATTTTAAGGAATTCAACCTGGAACTCTACCAATTCTACATCCACCACATAACGTATATCAGCTGGGCGGGCCTCGAATACCACAAAAACGGGTGGAACCTGGGCTTGCAGTATTCCCTGCAATTCCCGGATGCCTTCCAGGAGGAACTGGAGTACGAACAGCGGTATATGCAGCCGGAGGAACGCGGCCAGGTCCTGAGTGGCCGGGTCCGCTACCACTTCGGGAACTGGGATTTATGGGGTGCCTATACCCATGCCTTCGACACGGGTCGCTTCCTGTTTCCCAGGGAGCTCGGCCGGGACCATTTTTACACCTCCATCCCGCGCTCGCGGCTCGAGGGTTTCGGGGACACGGATGTCTTAACCGCGGGGGCAGAGCTCCACTTCGGGGGTGGGCATTTTACGGCGGATGCCATATACAGCCGGGTTTTTGGACCTGAGGTGGGGTCCTTTGAATTCAACAAGTACAGCCTGGACTCGTACCAGCAGGTCAACCTGAGCCTGGACTACGCCTTTACCGGCTACTTTGAAGGCCTCCACATCGCCCTGCTGTATGTGCGAAAAGAAAACATAAACAATTCGGATCCCAACGTCATCTTCAACATCAGCAACTTCCACCAGCTGAATTTTGTGACGAATTTTGAGTTCTGAGACACCGCGGAGGGAAGGGCCTGCCCCTTAAGGCCTCCTGCTAACCGCTTTACATGCTGGCCGCCACAGCTGGTCGTCCCGGGCCCTCTGAGGCCACGGCTGTAAGGGACGAAAACAGAAAGGGAGCCGGCTGCAAAACCGCCGGCTCCCTTTACTTTTACCCCTTTTGGGAGGATTTTTCCCTTACCTACTGCTCCATCTGGAAGGGATAAACAACCTTCCAATCCCTTTTCATGTCGATCACCGTCCAGCCGTTCTTTTCAGCCTCCTCCAGTCCCTTGTCCAGGCGGCCTATATGGGAATCCCGGTCATAGGCCCACTCGCGCTCCCCGTCCGTGTGGTGAAGGTAGAGCATAAAGGCCCCTTTCGGGTTGGAGGCCGTATACTGGAGCATTTGCAGGTCCCCGTCCGAATTCCCTGAGGCGAATATGGGTTTTTTCCCGATAAACTTGTGGATGCCCACCGGCTTTCCGGCCTTGTCGTCGATAAAGTCGAGCTCCGGGAGCTTGCGGATCACCGGGTTGCCGTCGTTATAGTCAAATTCTGACTTGATGCTGCTGCCCACCACCTGGTGGGGAGGGATGCCGTAAACAGCTTCTGTCCAGGGGCGCATAAAATCGAGACCCCCGCCGGATACGATAAAAGTGGTAAACCCATTGGCCCGGAGGTAATCGAGCAACTCGAGCATCGGCTGGTAGACCAGTGCATTGTAGGGCTGGTTAAACCGGGGGTGCCTGGCCGTCTTGAGCCAGTCCCTGACCGCCGCATCGAAGGCGTCGGCGGTCATGCCGGCGTGTGAGGCCATGACCAGCTTGATCAGCCCAGCCTCCCCTTCGCTCATAAGCGCCTCCATATCCCCTTCCAGGAGGGCCTTAAAGGGCTGCTGGTCCTTCCACTCCGGATGGTCCGGGGCCATCGCCTTTACCCGGTCTATGGCGAATTGCAGCTGGAAATATAAAGGTTGTTCGGACCACAGGTTCCCGTCGTTGTCGAAAGTCGCTATGCGGTCCGTTTCCGGGACAAAGGTAGCGCTGCCTTCCGCAGTGACCGCCTCAACAAAGGCCATAATAGCGGTTTTGGAGGGTCCCTCATTCCAGGAAGGGAGTGGATCCGTTGCAGATTTAGCATTCTCAACCTGAATATCGGGCTGCCGGGCCTCCTGCTTGCACCCCGTCGGCACAAACATCAAAAGGGACAAAAACCCTGTAACAATAATCTTTTTCATATCAATGCTTTTATGCTATTAGGAAAAAAAAAGCCGACCTT
>CAZUZE010000381.1:0-2224 GCA_964624565.1 uncultured Robiginitalea sp. | reverse complement strand
CACAATTTGATTTTTGGAAACCCTTTTAAGTTCATCAAAATATTCTTTAGTCGGTGTACTATCATCCCAATTTGTCCGCCTTATATCTTCCATAAACTTTGTTTGCGTATTCCTTTTACTTCCGCCATCAGTTGTTCTTTTACCCAATCCATAAGGCGGGTCAACAATAGCCAAATCAAATTGTTTGTCCTGCATTGCCTTCATAGCCTGCAAGCAATCTTCGTTATATAAATTTATTTCTGCTCTCATATTCCGTATTTTTTACATACCTACAACAACGTATAAAGTGCATTAAAACGCACCTTATACAATGCGTTATAGCCAATTAAAGCATCACATCAACATAAGCAATTTCACTGCAAGCAACTGCTCTTATTGTGCATATTATTTCTCCATTAACTAATATTATTGCATCTCCACTTGAAGCACTTTCGTAAACTAATGTATTATCTTTTTTTGCTCTTAAATAATACAATTCTCCTTCATCTATTATCTCGTCCATTTTGATTAAAAATTAACTGGCTATAACACACAATAAAAAATATATGGGTGTTTGTGCCTATTTGTGCAGTTGTACCTTTAATTTAGTTCAATGTAATGGGATAGGTTACTGCTTCTAATCCCATACATTTCTTATTGTCATACGTTATAAAACAATTAAGGGCTACCAAGTACCTACTGGCGGTTGTTGGATTAATTTTGTCTTGGTGTCCCTTGTGGTAACTCTCCACAAGATACTGATAACTTAATTCAGTTTCCCCAGCAATCTCCGTTTAAGTCTTTCAACCTAAACCGCCCTTAAAAGTTTATAACATCATTTAAAAATCATTAAAACGCTTTTTACATCAGCCGTTATGTGTAATTTCTGAATGATAAATCATACGTTATTGCATATAATTTGGTTAATGACTGATATTTCATACGTAAAAGCATATAAAAACTACACATAACATGTGTATAAGTAATGGCACGTTAAAATTTTGCGGCATAATTCAAAGTTTCGGTGTGTGTGCCACTACTCATACACTCGTCCGTTGGTTGCAATAATTATTAAAAAATTGGCGACCACTCATACGTAAGCAAAAACGCTTCATATACGGCTGTATATAAATCATATTTGCTAATTCAAGTTTATGTTATCAAATTCAGGAGCGTCTATTTCACAAATAAACTTCCCGATAACCTTATAACCATCAAGGCATTTTCTTTCAGCTTCTTGAAAACTATTTGCTTCAATTCTCTTACCAGCCATTAACCCGCTTAAAGTTTCAGTTAGATAAATGTTCTTTTTGCCCATCTTTAAATGATTTTGTGTCGTGATAATATTCTTTTAGTATATAATTCAAATGTTCTATTGAGTTTCTAATATTTGAAGTTTTAACCTTTTCTTTTTCTAAATAACTTAAAATAGCTTGCAGTTTATTTTTGTTATCATAAAGTGCATAAGCCATCAATTCTTTAATTCCAGATGGCAAATCCTTTTCTATTTCTTTAAAAACTGATTTCATTTTTTTATAAGTATTCCGCAGTTTGCCTTCCTAACGTCAGGCACGCCAATTTTTTAATAATTACAGTCCGCTTCGCCAACCAACACCGCATATAGTTCAGTTGCCAAAGCATTAGTACGGTTAAGGCAACCGAAACCATATGCTTTTACGTTAGCACCAATACTACATTTCTTCGTAATCAGTGTCTTTGCTTCTCACAATATTTTCGTGTTCATCATCTCCACCAAATCTAATTTCTACATAATCGCAATAGTTGTCAGATTCTTTCAACCAATCCAAGAAGTCTTTTCTCGCATCGTCACATTGATTACTGTCTTCCCATCCTTCCTTACTTCCATCGGGTGCTATAAAAAAACTATATCCACCATTAACAATGTATTCTACTAATTCAGATACTAATTGGCTACTCCCTTTTCTTTTAGTTTCAAAGATTTCTTTTGCTTTTTGCTGTGCTTCAATAGCATTTTCTTCTTTCCAAGTTGTGCAAACTATTGCGTTGTGTTTACTATATCCCATTTTATTAAGTTTAAATTTGCAAATCCGTACAGGTGCTAACAACACCTATACCCCATATTACGCTATGCTTCATACGTTAGCAAACATTAAAACGATTTGCTAACACGTGTTATGCACCATTCAGATAAACCTCGCAATCACGCTTAGTTCCTTGATGATGTACCGCACCATCTACTCTATCCACAACCTGATATGTGTCA
>CAZUZE010000380.1:0-2255 GCA_964624565.1 uncultured Robiginitalea sp. | reverse complement strand
GAGGCGTCGATGTCTGCTCCACCAGTTGTCACTGAAGAGACATTGTTAAAACGGACACCGCTGGTAGCATTAAAATAAATGCTCACAGGAAGGTCGTTTGCCCCGGCAGCACTTGTGCTGGTGTATCCCCGGCCCAGACCGGCCAGGTCACCGGAGGTAACATCCGCCTGGATGACGTGGTTCAGGAGGATTTGCTCCAGAACACTTGGGGGTACATCATTCACAGAGCCGAATCCGTTGTCAGAGAGAAAACGGGCAAATGCGGCATTGTTGGGAGCCAGAACGGTAAATGGCCCGTCGGTTTGCAGCAGGTTTACCAAATCGCCGTCAGCGGCCTGAAGGGCCAGGACGAGGTTGGCCAGCTCAGGGGTTTCCAAAGCGACCTCTACGATATTTGGGTCGTCGTTGCCACCGTTCCCGTTGTCTCCGTCGTCGTCATCCGAGCAGGCAACTGCGGAAATAAATAATAGTCCGAGGAAAAACATCCTCATGATCAAAAGCGTTTTTTTCATGATTAATTTGTTTAAATGTTTAACAAATGTATTAATAGTATAAACAAACGAATCCTCCTTAGCAAAAATTTAACTACTGCTTCCACAGGAATTCGATTCAGCTTAAAGATGTTAAAAACAGTTGGAAGTTGCGTCAAATGTCAGAAATCACCCACTTATATTTCGTTTCCTGTTCAGGGAAAAGGTTTATTTAGCAGCCCAACAAGCTTAAACAAAACAGATTATGTGGGGGCTATTTCGTAAATTTGCCGGGAAATCAATTTTATGAAAAAAGTCGTGGTCGGGTTATCCGGGGGGGTAGACAGCAGCGTTGCCGCATTGCTCCTCAAAAACCAGGGATATGAAGTCATTGGCCTGTTTATGAAAAACTGGCACGACGACTCCGTGACCATCTCCCGGGAATGCCCCTGGCTCGACGACAGCAATGACGCCCTGATCGTTGCGGAAAAGCTGGGGATTCCCTTTCAGGTAGTCGATCTAAGTGTGGAATACAAAGAGCGGATCGTGGATTACATGTTCCGCGAATACGAGCGGGGCCGTACCCCGAACCCGGATGTGCTCTGCAACCGCGAGATCAAATTCGACCTCTTCCTGAAGCTGGCCCTTGACCTGGGGGCAGATTATGTAGCCACCGGGCATTACTGCCGACGGGACGTCCTGGTGCCGGACAGCGGGGATCCCGTCTACCGCCTGCTTGCAGGGAAGGACCCGAACAAGGACCAGTCCTATTTCCTTTGCCAGTTGAGCCAGGAACAACTCTCCAGGGCCCTTTTTCCCATAGGGGATCTCCAGAAATCGGAAGTTCGGGAAATCGCCCGGGCCCATGGCCTGATCACAGCCGAGAAACGCGATAGCCAGGGACTTTGCTTTATCGGCAAAGTGCGCCTTCCAGAGTTTCTGCAGCAGCAGCTTTCCCCCCGGGAGGGCGCCATCATCGAAATACCCGCCTCCGTACCCAAATTCCAGAAGGGAAATGAATCGTTTTCCTCAAAGGAGGCGGAACTCTCAGTGCATTCCCGCCCTGTTCAGCTTGAGCCGGCAGACGGTAAGGTAGTGGGGACGCATCAGGGCGCGCATTATTTCACCATAGGCCAGCGCAAGGGGCTGGATGTAGGGGGTACGCCCGAGCCCCTGTTTGTGATCCAGACGGATGTGCGGGAAAATATCATCTATACCGGGCAGGGGAAAACCCATCCGGGCCTCTTCAGGAAAGCCCTGTATGTGGCGGAAGGGGAGGTACACTGGCTCCGCACCGACCTGGCCCTCGAGCAGGGGGGGGAGATGCGCGTCCGCGCGCGCATCCGCTACCGGCAGGAACTGCAGGACGCCCTGCTCCTGAAGACCGCTGACGGCCTTTACGTTGAGTTTGACGAGCCCCAGTCCGCCATTACGAGCGGGCAGTTTGTCGCCTGGTACCAGGGGGATGAGCTCCTTGGATCCGGCGTCATCGCCTGAAGGCGTAACCCTTAGACCAAGACCACCTACCATGACAAACCGAATCAAAGCCCTTTTTGAAATCGACTATCCGATTGTACAGGCCGGGATGATCTGGGCCAGTGGCTGGAGGCTTGCCTCGGCGGTCTCCAATGCCGGGGGCCTGGGGCTGATCGGGGCCGGGAGCATGTATCCCGGGGTGCTGCGCGAGCATATTGAAAAATGCCAGCAGGCCACAGACCGTCCTTTTGGCGTCAATGTCCCCATGCTGTATCCCCAGATCGGGGAACTGATGGAGATCATCGCATC
>CAZUZE010000379.1:0-2256 GCA_964624565.1 uncultured Robiginitalea sp. | reverse complement strand
AATACCGGGATCCCCTGAAACACCCGTTCTTCGCAGGGGCCCGTTTACGGATGTTAATTATATTTAATAAGGGGATTCCTCAGGAGGTTTGTACCTTTATAGCAATTCTTTAATCCGCATATGATGAATATCTCAATAGGAAATGACCATGCCGGCACCGAGTATAAACTGGCCATAGTAGGATTGTTGAAATCTTTGGGATACCAGGTCCTGAACCACGGGACGGACAGTTCGGACAGCGTGGATTATCCTGACTTTGTGCACCCGGTATCAGAAGACGTGGCCGGTGGCCGCGCCGATTTTGGAATCATAATTTGCGGAAGCGGCAACGGGGCTGCCATGACGGCCAACAAGCACCAGGAAATTCGCGCGGCGCTTTGCTGGAATAAGGAACTCGTCGTGCTGGCCAGAACCCACAACGATGCCAACGTCCTGAGTTTGCCAGCCCGCTTTATTGCAATTCCCCAGGCACTGGAGATGGTACAGACCTTTCTTAAAACGCCTTTTGAAGGAGGGAGGCATGCCAGGAGGGTGGAAAAAATACCCTGCAGGTAGCGCTTTTCAACCCCTTTACCAACAAACAACCGATGGCCCATTCACACCACCACCACGACCATCACAGGCACGATCTCAAGGGGAGGAACCTGCTTATTTCCATAATCCTCAACATTGTCATTACCCTGTCCCAGGCCGTCGGGGGAATTATTTCAGGCAGTCTCGCCCTTCTATCCGACGCCCTGCACAACCTGAGTGATGTAATTTCACTGGTCATCAGTTATGCGGCCAGCACGCTTGCGCGGAAGCAAGCCTCCACCAACAAAACCTTTGGGTATAAGCGGGCCGAAATCATTGCCGCTTTCGTCAATTCAGCCACCCTTATCATCGTCGCGGTTTTTCTGATCATCGAAGCAGTTGAACGCTTTTTTGAGCCGCAGGAAATCGGGACGGGAATCGTTATTTCCCTCTCCATCCTTGGTATTCTCGCCAACGGCTTCAGCGTCTTGCTGCTGCGATCCGATTCGGACCGGAACATGAACATGCGATCAGCCTATCTCCACCTGCTGACCGATATGATGGCTTCGGTAGCCGTGCTCGTGGGGGGGATCCTTATGTACTATTTTGGCTGGTTCTGGATAGATCCCCTGCTTACACTCGCCATTGCGATTTACCTCATCTTTGTGGGGTACCATTTGCTGAAGACCTCCACCCGGGTCCTGATGTTGTTTACCCCTGACACCATAGAGGTGCAGCAGATCGTTCAGGCGATCTGCAGGCTCGGGCCGATTGAAAATGTCCACCATGTCCATATTTGGCAGCTCAATGAGGACGAACTGCACATGGAAGCCCATGTCGATTTCAAGCGCGATATCGCCCTCTCTGAGTTTGATAAGATCCTCGTGGAGATAGAGGAGCTGGTCTATAGGGAATTTGGCATCAACCATGTGAACATACAGCCGGAGTTCGAGAAATGCGACAGTAAGAATGTAATTGTACAGGACTGAGATGCGTTTGGAAATCAAAACTTACAATGCCCTGACGCGGGAGGAACTCTATGCCCTGTTGCGCCTGCGGGCCGAGATTTTTGTGGTCGAGCAGCATTGCGCCTACCAGGATCTGGATGGCAAGGATCAAAAGGCGCTGCATGTTTTGGGCTGGGAAGGAGGCAACCTGTGCGGCTACTGCAGGGTTTTCCGGCCAGGGGATTACTTTGAGCAGGCCAGCATCGGAAGGGTGTCGGTGGCTGAAGAATACAGGGGGAGGGGCTACGGGGTGCAAATCATGGACTTTACCCTCGCCTGGATTGAAAAGTCAATGCAGGCCTGTCCTGTTGCCATCTCGGCACAGGCGTATCTGCAGCGGTTTTATGAGGACCTCGGATTTAAGGCCACAGGGGATTTATACGCAGAAGACGGCATACCCCACCTGCGAATGGTGTATACCTATAGCTAGTCCGCCTGTTTCCTTCGGAAGGGTCAGGTGATTTTGATAGGCTCTTTGTTGCCCAGTTTTAATTCGTTGAGCATCGTGTCCGTGAACTTGTAGTGCCCCCGGAAGGTGATGATCCGAAAGCGGTTGGATCTCATACGGCTCAGGGTATCCAGAAAGAGCCATTTGGACTTGAGCAGGGTCGGCTTTTCCGACTTGAGGCTTAGGTCAAACAAATACTTGATTCCATTTTTGGACGCTGTGATATCCGGGGTGACTGAATTGCCTGAACTCTTCTTTATGTACGATTTCGGGCACTCATAACCGGAC
>CAZUZE010000378.1:0-2273 GCA_964624565.1 uncultured Robiginitalea sp. | reverse complement strand
GTATCCATTGATCAGGAGAGAGTCGCAGGCCTTCGAGCACCACGCCTGTATCCATCCAATGACCGGTGGCTGCTCGGTAGGTCAGCAGGGAGAGGAGGCCGACCCCAAGTATTCCCAAAATGGCAAAGGCATAGTAGTTTATGGGTACCCTCCAGATTTTCAATTTTGCGAACAGCCTTCTCAACCCCCTTTTACCTTCATGCATCCAGGTGAGCATCAGGGCTGCAAGTGTGGGGCCCCAGGCGCCCGGGAGCGCCCAGAATTCACTAAGGTCCGGATTGAAGTAATAGGGACTCCAGAGCGCCCAGGAGATCAGGAAGGTGAGTCCAAAAAACTGGAAGACCCTTTTTTGAGGCGATTTCATAAATACTATTTCAGGATTCTTTTGGTTTGTCTATTAAAACTAGTCATTGCCACGCCTTACCGACCTTCGGCCGTACAGTTTTCGCGCCTTCCAGTAAGGGTCAACTTCCGGGACACCCTTTACATCGAAGTCATGCAGCCATTCCCCTTCAATGGAATCCCCCCGTACCTTTATATAGATGTCCATAAACATCGGGCTGACTGCAATCAGGTGGACCTGCGGATCCGTAGCGTCCGAAACCATCACCGGGTAGGCCTCCTTTTTCCGACTCCTCCTGAACTGTAGTTCCCCCTGAAGAATTCCCGAATCAGCGCTCTTCAGGATAAGTGCCCCTTCGGATTTATTATCCCTGAGGGAGGTGGTTTCAATTTCCCAGCTTCCCTGGATAGGGCTATCCATGTCTCCTGACCCGGTATCGGAACCCCTCTTGGCGTGAATAAACAACTCGGCAATGGACTGGGCTTCCCGCTCATTAAAAAAAATATGGTCCCCCGTATTGGCCAGGTACGAAAACACAATCCCCTCTTTCGGATAAATTACCAAATGGGTGCGTGCCCCGTCCATACTTCCGCTGTGGAAAAACACGGGGGTGCCAAGCCTATTCGTACCGCACTCCCAGCCGAGGCCATAGTAGGTTTTGCTCCCATCCGCCAGCACCAGGGAAGTGGTCAACTCCGAAACAGTAGCTTGGGTAAGATAGGTACCATAAAGCAATTCATTGCCCATCCTGACCAGGTCTCTGGCAGTGGAGAGATAGCCTCCCCCGGCATACATGAAACTGCGGTCATCTTGTGGTGCAGGCCTCCTTTGGCCCTTTTTCCAGTTATATGGAATACTCCTTCCCGGGTAGTCTTCTCCAGAGACCTCAAATGTTGTCTGCCCCATTCCCAAATCACCCCAGGCCTCCTGCATCAACTTTTGGAAGGGCTTTCCCGCAGCCTTTTGCATGACGGCGCTCAGCAGCACCCATCCATAACTGGAATACAAATACGCCGTACCCGGTTCAAATTCGAGCGGATCGCTTATAAAGCGTTCCAGGGAACTGAAGACGTCCGGGTAGTGGACGGCACTGTATTTCGGGTCTTTGGAATCGTAATGGCGAATCCCTGACAGGGACCCGGCCAGTTGCCGACAGGTGATGGGATGGAATTTTTGAGGCAATTCGGGCAGGTAGTCCCCAATCGGCCTGTCGATATCCAGGGCCCCGTCTTCCATCATGCGACAAAGGGCCACGGAGGTTACCGATTTGGAAAGGCTGGCAATCCGGAACACCGTGGAGTCCGTTATAGGTCGCTTTTCCCTAAGATCGCCATATCCGAACCCCTCACTCCAGATCGTGGTGCCCCTGATGGACAGGGCCACCTGAACCCCCGGCACCTCTGTCATTTCCATGTGCTTGGAGATCAGGAAACGCGCTTCTGCAATGGGGAGTTCATAATCCTGGGCAAAGCCTGCTGTGCAAGGTGCAAACAAACAAACCATGCATAGCCAATACCCTGAAAAAAAGAAGTGTCGTTTCATCCTTATTGTTGTGAATTCAATATTTTCCTTATCAAACCTTAGCTGTCAAAGGTAAACCCCTTTTCAACCTGCCTTTGCCAGAATAGCAAGACAGGGATTCCTATGAGCGAGGGCAAGGCAAAGGCCCAAAAGGGATTCAACAGATCCATACGCGAATTCATAGTGGAAATAAAGGCTGTGGATGTCGCGATGTAGCCCCCCGTCATATTGCCAATATGGGACAAGTACCAATGGTATGGTTTCTGTGGTTTTTTAACAAAGGGAATCAGATTCGTATAAGAGATCAACAGCCCCCCGGTGCCGAAGCCAATGGACAAAAGAGGGGCTCCCAGGTTCCTGCCCAGGGCGAGATAGTAGATGCCCAGACCGATAATTTTGTCGGTAACGG
>CAZUZE010000377.1:0-2277 GCA_964624565.1 uncultured Robiginitalea sp. | reverse complement strand
GTTAAGGAGGACGTTGAAGAAGCTGTGAAGAATTGAATTTAGCCAAATTCCGCTTCAGGAACCCCGCGTTTAGCACGCGGGGTTTTTTTTGTCAGATCTGCACGTTGAGCCCGGCGATCACATTAAACCCGGCCGCTGCAATTCCCGAAGAATAGGGCCGATACCGCTGGTCGGTCAGGTTTTCCATTGAAAGTGTGAGCTGATACCGGTCCCAAAGCGTATAGGAGCCGCGGATATTGACGGTATACCAGGAGGGGGAAAAGGGATTCCCATTGGCATCCTGGGCGTAAATAAACGGCTTGGCCCGTTCTGTAAGCGCGAGATCGTCATAGGGGATTTCCCCGTTAAAGTTAAAGAAGACTCCAGCCTTCCATGGGTATTTATCCCAGGAAAGTTCCAGGTTGCCAAAGGTAGGCGCAACATGGCGGGCCGCGGAAATGTCGCCGTTGGCTTCTTCCTCCTCCCCTTCGGCCAGGGTCAGGTTTCCCCTGAGGTCCCAGAATTCGTGCAGTGCTGCCTCAAAGCCGATTTCCACCCCGTATACATAGGCGTTGGCTGCATTTTGAATGGCCTGCACCTGACTGGGGACCCCGTTGTATAAAATGGTGTCCTGCCCATTAAAGGTAAAATTGCGCCTTACCAGGGCATTGGACAGGCGGGTGTAATAGGCGGAACCTTTCAGGATCAGCTTTTCCCCTGCATTCTGGCGGATCCCGATCTCAAAATTATAGGCGTACTCCGGCTCAAGGCCGGGATTGGGAACCACAACGGCTCCCGGCTCAGAATCGAATACTTTTGCCGTATCATCGATGTTGGGGGCCCGGAATCCCGTGGCGGCGTTGGCGGTGACCTGCGTCTTCTCATATGGGAACCAACTGATTCCCAGGCTTCCGGTCAGGGCTCCGTTGTTCGATCTGATATCCTCAAAAGGAAAGGGGTAAAAATCCTGGGTGAAGTCCGCATTTATCCAGAAATAGCTGTACCGCAACCCGGCCAGGAGCGTCAGGTGCGGTTCGAAGCGATAGGTGGCATTGGCGTAGGCCGCCAGGCTCATCCACTCGGATCCGTCCGGGTAGCGGGAAGGCCCGGGCACCCTTTCCCCTGAGAGGACGTTTTCCTCCTCCCCCTCGGAATCCACAGCGTTGATCACGTACTCCGCGCCGTAGAACAAATTGAGATTTCCGATTTTGCGATTTTCGAAATCGAGATTCAGCGAATACGCGTCGACCTGTTCCCGGGTCTTATAGCGGATAGGATCCTGGAAATTGCGGTCCCACCGGCTCTCCTGGAAATACTGGTATGCCGCGTTGAGCTTCAGCCGGTCGTAGAAGGTGTTCGTCCCGTTGTGGGCTACCTGCAGGTTGCCCATACCCCAGATCTGGGGTCCGTATTCCCATTCCGCGGACCTGAGGCCCACCTCGTTGTCCGCCGGACGGATAAGGCGATCGTACCTTGGATAATCAGAGGTCCTGGAATAGTGTACCCCGAGGTCAAAGTTCCAGCTGCTGGAGGGCCTGTACCGCACCTTTTGCATAAAACTCCACTGGTCGTAGCCGGTGGGCACCTGTGTCCTGGGGTCTTCGTTTTCCCGGAATTCATCCTGTCCGTTGCGCGTAATGACATAGCCGGGACGGAGGTAGGAATCCGGGCCGTGCCGCCCCATTCGAAGATCCCCGAATGAATTGTAGCTCAGACTGCTCAGCAGGGCCCAGTCCCCGCCTCCAACGGAAATATCCCCGTGCAGGGTCTGCTCGCCGGAAGCACTGGCCGTCCGGTACCGTCCGCTTCCGTGGATTTCAAGGGTGTCCCCCCTTGAAAACCGCGGGTTTTTTGTGTAGAAATTCATAACGCCTCCTATGGCGTCACTTCCGTAAATCACGGAACCCGGGCCGAAGAGCACCTCCACGTTATTCAGGGTAAAGGGATCTATGGAGATCACATTCTGGATGTTCCCCCCCCTGAAGATCGCGTTGTTCATCCGGACACCATCCACGGACAGGAGGACTCGGTTGGTCGCAAAGCCCCTGATCATCGGGCTGCCGCCACCGTACTGGCTCTTCTGGACAAAAACCTTTCCCGATTGCTGCAGCAGGTCGGCCGAAGTCTGTGGATTTCCCAGGGTGACCGCCGCAGCGGAAATCGTTTCTATTTTTTGGGGGATGTCCCTTTTTTGCTGTTCCCATTTGGAAATGGAGTCAACTATCTCCTGCAGTTGTTCCGGATTGAAGTTCATCAGGATCCGACTCCCAATCCTGCGGATGCCTTCCGGGTGCAGTA
>CAZUZE010000376.1:0-2289 GCA_964624565.1 uncultured Robiginitalea sp. | reverse complement strand
CTTCGATGTGGGGTATGGGGGGAATTTTTACGCCATCATCGATCCGCAACCCAATTTCAGGGATTTGGCGGAGTATTCCGCTTCCCAGCTCATCGCCTTCTCAAGGGAGCTGCGCCCCGCCATCAATGCGAAGTACCCGGGCCGGTTCGTGCATCCCGGGGATCCCAATATCCGTGACGTCAGCCATATTTTGTGGACCGGGGCCCCGGCAACGGAAACTGCAACCGCGCGCAATGCCGTGTTTTACGGGGACAAAGCCATAGACCGGAGCCCTTGCGGCACGGGGACCTCGGCTCGAATGGCCCAATGGGTGGCCCGGGGGCGCCTGAGGACCGGGGACACTTTTGTACATGAGAGCTATATCGGGTCGGTTTTTGAAGGTCGCGTGGTCGAAGAGGCCCGGATCGGGGATTTTAAGGGAATTGTCCCCGAGATAAAGGGCTCGGCCTGGGTTTATGGGTACAACACCCTGATCATCGACCAGGACCACCCGTATCCGGAAGGTTTTCAGGTGGTGTAGGCGGAAATGACAGAAATCATTTTCAATCCCCTTAGTTTTGAGCATTTTGCCCCGTGATTTGTGCCTCCCGGGCGAATCCGGATGAAAAACTTTTGATAACTTTCACTGTAAGGAAGCAGGTGAAAAACCTACTTTTATACCGTTGAATCTAATACAATAAGCATGTCGGAAAAGATAGAGCGATTTGAGACCCTGATTTTAGGTTCCGGCCCTGCCGGGTATACCGCAGCGATCTATGCTGCACGGGCGGATTTAAAGCCGGTAATGTACACAGGTATGGAACCCGGGGGGCAGTTGACGACCACCACCGAGGTTGAGAATTTCCCGGGATACCCGAACGGGATAGACGGCCCTTCCATGATGGTGGAGCTGCAGCAACAGGCAGAGCGTTTCGGGACCGAGGTACGGATAGGAATGGCCACGGCTGTCGAATTCAGCGATGAACCCGGAGGCATCCACCGGGTAACCATTGATTCCAACAAGGTAGTTGAGGCGCAAACCGTGATCATTGCGACGGGTGCATCCGCCAAATACCTGGGGATCCCCAGCGAGCAGCGCCTGCGGGGCGGAGGTGTTTCAGCCTGTGCCGTTTGCGACGGGTTCTTCTACAAGGGACAGGATGTGGCCATTGTCGGGGGAGGGGATACCGCAGCCGAGGAAGCCTCCTACCTGGCCAAGATTTGCAACAAGGTCACCATGCTGGTGCGGAAGGACCAGATGCGGGCTTCAAAGGCCATGCAACGCCGGGTGGAGAGCCTGTCGAACATCGATATCCGGTACAATACCGAGGTAGATGAAATCCTGGGAGACCAGGTGGTGGAAGGCTTGAGGATGGTGAACAACCAAACCGGGGAAAAGGAAGAAATTCCCATTACCGGGTTCTTTGTAGCCATCGGCCACAAACCCAATACAGATATTTTCAAAGGGCAGCTGGATATGGATGAAACGGGGTATGTCATCACCCGCGGAAAATCCACCAAGACCAATAAACCCGGTGTTTTCGCCAGCGGGGACGTGCAGGACAAGGAATACCGCCAGGCCGTTACGGCCGCTGGGACCGGCTGTATGGCCGCCCTGGACGCGGAGCGATACCTGGCGTCCGTAAAGGCGGCGGAAACCGTGTCCTGAAGATTCGGGCAGGAGCTGGCCGGTTAATTATAAATGGCACCCCTGGGAAGCCGGATGGTTTTTCAGGGGTTTTTGTTTGTTATTTTACCCGCTTGTAGTTTTCGGAGAACGTGCGCTGCCCATCCTCATCCAGTGTGATCTGGCTGTAGGTGTCCCCGTCCAGTCTGAGCTCAAAGCTGAACTGCCGGATCGTATCGAGGGCTTCCATCATATAGTGGTCCCCGTATTCTATCACTTCGATCAGTTCGTCCTGTGTAATGCGGTAACTTCCATAGCCGAAACGCCCTATCGTGTCATTCGGATCTGTCCGTGACCACATCACGCGCCCGTTGTAATACATTTTCACCTGCCGGTATCCGGGGACAAGGTTGACGGTATCCTGAATATTTTCCCCGTCGTAATTATAAAAGGTCTGGAGTTCCCAGGTTCCCTCTATGGAATGCATAGGGGCCTGATCGGTCGGGCGAACGCCTGCCGTACCAAGGACGAGCGCGCTCAGGAGAAGAAATCCGTATAGGGTTTTCATAATACAAATTTTTAAAAATATACGACAATAATTAATTAAATGTCAAATAAATTAAGACAAAAGTTAAGGATGGCTCAGGTAATGGAAGGAAAGATTACAAATATGAAAACCAGGC
>CAZUZE010000375.1:0-2289 GCA_964624565.1 uncultured Robiginitalea sp. | reverse complement strand
CTACGAAGAGTCGTTCCTCCTCTCCAACATGAGCCCCCAACTGCCGGGGTTCAATTCGGGCATCTGGAAGGAGCTGGAGGACTGGGAGCGCAGGCAGGCGCACAAGTATGATTCGGTGTGGGTAACCACGGGACCTGTATTCCGCAATCCCCTTGGCACCATCGGCAACAACGGCGTGACCATCCCGGGCTATTTCTTCAAGGCCTGCCTCCGCTTCGAGGGGAGCAGCGCCAAGACCATCGGGTTCCTCCTCCCCCACGTGGAGGCGCATGGCGACCTTGAAGCGTATGTCGTCCCCGTGAACGCCCTCGAGACGCTGACCGGGCTCGACTTCTTTCCCGATCTCGACAACAGCATCGAGAACGTGGTGGAATCCTCGGTGGCCAGGAGCAACTGGAAGTTCTGAAGAAAGCGTATTGGAGGATTGTACAGGGAGAGGAAAGGTTAATGTTGTTAATTGTTATGGATTATTCGTTATATGTTGCCGATCCCTTGCTCATACATATGTGCTTTTCAGCATGTGTTCATCCAGAGCTGAAGTTATGACACCTGATATTCCAGGGGCTCGGCCAACAATTAACTTATAACAATTAACTCCTTTTATCTCCCCATCAACCTGCCAACCCAATTCCCCTTCCACCCCGGCGCATCTCTCAAAACGCCCACCCCAGCGAAATACCTATCCATGGATTGTTTCCGAAACTGTCCACCTTTTCGGTGTTGTAGATGTACATGGGTGTGATCCGCAAAAGAAATCCTTTGCGGGCGCGATAACGATAGCCTGCCGTGAGGGCGACGAGGTTGTCGGAGTAAGAGGTGGCCAGCGTATAGGCCAGGCCGGCTTCGAAATAATGCTGGTCGGTCCCGTAAAGGATGCCTGAACCAAAGATGAAGTTGAAATTCCTTTTGCCTATGTTGAGCAAGCTGTCTCCGGTGTATTCGTTGGCTCCCAGCCGGCCGAAGAGGGACAGCTTTTCGCCCACGGGGAATGACCTTTCATAGTTGACGGAATAGAGGATGCCATTACCCAGGAGCTCCAAGTAGACTGCGTTCTTCCTGGTCCTCGAAGGTGTGGTATCTGCAGTGTCAACCTCCTGTGCCTGACCGGGAAAACAAAGAAGGACCAGGAATATGATGCATATTCCCGGTCCGGCAACGGGTCCCGTTTTTGGGGGAACCCTCCTTGATTGGCTTTTGGGGTTTTCCTCCTTGCAATTCAATGAAACTAATATTTTCTCCTGACCGTGCATGATTTTCCGATTGCAGTTTTAGCCAGAGATTGTTCCCGTTCGCTTTCCGATCAAACGCCCCGGGGTCAGAAGGGCGTCAGGTAGTAGCGCACTTCATGGATCACCTCGTCGGGCGGGCAGTACAGCTCCATTCCGGGCCTTCCGAAGGCCCGCGGGAAATAGGGATCCAGTTTCACCGCCTTCTGCACCAGCTCTTCCGCAGCTTCCGTGTCGCCACCACGCCGGTCGATCATGGCCAGCATGCCGTAGGTCCATGCTTTCATGGGGTCCGGGGGCGCAGGCGACGAACCGAGGTACAGGTCGAATTGTTCGCGCACCAGCGGAGCGAGGGAGTCCAGTTTCGAGGGGTCCTGCATGCCCTGCATCAGCTGGTAGCGGCCCAGGTCGAGGTACAGCACGTGCTTCGCAGGGTCCATCTCCATGGCCTTCTTGTAACATTCGCTGGCATCCGCGAAATTCCCGGTGAAAAGGTAAACTCTTCCCAGGGCCTGGAGCGCTTCGGCATTATCCGGAACCTCTTCATTGATCTCTTTCCAATAGGCTTCGTAGTCGGCATCGCCGGGCATGAGGATCTCGCGCGCCCGGGCACCGGCCACCTTGTCAGCGGTTTCCAGCTCAGCGGCGTAGGATTCGGCCTTTTCGCGATCGCCGCCCATCTCGGGGGGCAGCATGCCGTAGAGCTCCACCAGCGTGATCTTGTTCTCGAGATAACCGGGGTCGAGCCGGAACACTTCCCTGTACGTCGCCTCGATATCACCCAGGAGGCGGGCTGCCTGATCATCCCCCATCTGCATGGCCATGTAAAACCCGAGCGTCTGAATGCTTCCTTTGTACGAGTGATACAGGGCATTTCCGGGCTTGGTCCCGATGGCCCTGTTGATGCAGTTCAACGCGGAATCCAGGGTCTGTTTGAATTGCTGGGGGTTTTGCATCCCCGTGTGCATCAGGGCCCGGCTCAGCTCGTACCAGCCCATGGCGAGTCCTGGATGGGCGCTGGTGACATCCTTCAGCAACACCAGTGCTGAATCGGCCTGGCCGG
>CAZUZE010000374.1:0-2298 GCA_964624565.1 uncultured Robiginitalea sp. | reverse complement strand
CGGGAAGTACTTAGATAAGTGGGTATGGTGGGAAAATAAACAACCAAAGTATGAAATTCACCTTCAGCGCATTTTTGATACTCAGTACCCTGACCATTGGGCTGTCCCAGGAAATGAGTTTTGAGGCCTACAATCCGGTATCCACGCTACGGGTCCCTGGGAACCCCGTCACCAGGGCCAAATTCCCGGCCGTCGACATCCACAGCCACCACAATATGGCCACTGCGGATTTGTCCCAGCTGGTAGCGGCCATGGATACCCTCAACCTGGCCGTACTGGTCAACCTCAGCGGCGGCTCGGGGGAGAAATTAAAGGCTTCCATGGCCAATATCAACAGAAACTACCCCAACCGGTTCCTTCTTTTTGCCAATGTGGATTTTTCCGGGGTAGGGGAACCGGGCTGGGGCGCGCGCGCTGCTGCCCAACTGCAGGAGGATGTACGCAACGGGGCTGTGGGCCTGAAGATTTTTAAAAGCCTGGGGCTGCGCTACAGGGATACGGATGGCAACCGGGTCGCTGTGGATGACCCGCGACTGAACCCCGTCTGGGAAATGTGTGCGTCCCTCGGGATTCCCGTCCTTATCCATTCGGCAGACCCCAAATCTTTCTGGGATCCCATGGATTCGAGCAACGAGCGATGGCTGGAGCTGAAAACGCGGCCCGGAAGGAAAAGGAGCGCAACGGACCCGGCACCCTGGGAACAGATTATCGAAGAGCAGCACCGCCTTTTCCGCAACCACCCCAGGACCACATTTATCAACGCCCATATGGGGTGGTATGCCAACGACCTGGACCGGCTCGGCGAACTGATGGAGGAATTCCCCAATATGTACGTGGGGATCGCGGCGATTATTGCCGAGCTCGGACGACAGCCGCGCCGGGCAAAATCCTTTTTTATCGCTTACCAGGACCGCATCCTTTTTGGTAAAGACAGCTGGCAACCCTCCGAATTCCCAACCTATTTCAGGGTACTTGAAACTGCGGACGAATACTTTCCCTACCATAAGAAGTACCATGCCTTCTGGGCCATGTACGGCATGGATTTGCCAGATTCCGTGCTGCGAAAGGTATACTATGAAAACGCGATGAAGATCCTGCCAAAACTGGACCCCTCCCTGTTTCCCGCGCGGTAGGCCTGCTGCCATTGGTAATTTCGCCCCGTTCCATGCACTAAAAGGGGCCGGAATTCGTTTTAAGGGGAACCCCCTAATACCGAATTCTGATGAAACGACCTTTTGTGTTTTCAATTTTAAAGGTTTTGGCTGTCGCGGCAGCCCTGTTCCAGTTTCAAAGTTGCAGCAAAGACGCTGAAAACGACTTTACCGCCATTGACGACCCCCTTTCGGCCAGTGAATTGCGGACCGTCATCCAGGCGGACCAATGGACGGGCGCCATGGATGAAGTCCTGCTGGATCTCTTTGAAAAGCACACAGGGCCGGCCGCCAAACTTTCGGACGAGGGGTGTTATGACATCACCTATACCGACAGCGGCTTTCGGGCCGTATTTGGGAATTGCGTACTGAACGCGACCGACAAGGTCAACGGCATACTGGAAGTAGTGTACACTGCGGGCCCCGAGGCCCCTTCGTTCACGGCTACCTTTACCGATTTTTTCGTGGGAGCCATTCAGCTTACCGGGAAACGCACGCTCACTGTGGAGGAGGCCGGGGCATCCGACCTGAGGTTTCTGGTCCAGAGTGAGATGACAGTCCTTCTGGAGGACGGCACCTTACTGGCGGAAAAAGGATCTAAAAGTCTGGAAGTCCGGATTGGAGCTACGCTCGAGGATACAACCTATGCCCTTAGCGGCTCATGGACAGTTAGCGCGGAAGGCACAACCTACGGGGTGTCCACCGAAGAACCCCTGAGCGGCAACCTGCAGTGCCGGTGGGCCACAAGCGGCCTGTTGGCCCTGATCAAAAACGGCCTTGAAGTCAGGGTGGATTTTGGGGATGGCAGCTGCGATAACCAGGTAACCCTTATTTATCCCAACGGCGCCACCCAGGAAAGGGAACTATAAGAATTTAATTGGGCTTCATAAAAAATCCCGTGTGCATGTTGCATACGGGATTTCATTTTTGAATCCGGCGGCTGGCAGGGGGGAGGAGGCAGGACCTAGTGAACATAGTTCCTGTTCTCAGACCACCTGACGCGTTTGCTATCCTTGAAATTGGAAAAGTAATTGAACCTTCTGGATTCTGTCGGAGTGTGATTGAATAGCGCTTTCATGACTGTTTCGTTTTTTGATGGTGATTGATGATGATTGATGATGATTGATGATGATTGATGATGATTGAT
>CAZUZE010000373.1:0-2307 GCA_964624565.1 uncultured Robiginitalea sp. | reverse complement strand
TCCTGTCCGATCGTCACGGATTACGGGAAAATGGTGCTTGCCGAATTTGATTACGACAACAACTTTACCCCGGACCCGAAACTAAAACTGATGGCGATAGGGGATTCGAGCAAGGAACACTGGAGGCTTTGGATGTTGAAAAAGTATGGCCTTCCCTATCTCTACTGGAATAAAATGCTCAAAGGCAAGGATGTGTAACCCGGGTTACCGACATCCATTTATGAAAGTAGTTGCTTTGCAATTTTTTATTCAGTTATAAAATCAAGACGTATGAATTCAATTATGGAACCCTGGCCCTGGTATGTTTCGGGGGCGGCGATTGCGCTGGTAATGCTCCTGCTTTTGCTCGTTGGGAAGAATTTTGGGATGTCCTCCAACCTCAGGACGTTCTGCACCATGTGCGGGGCAGGGAAAAGCGCAGAATTTTTCCGCTTTGACTGGAAGGCCCAGCGGTGGAACCTCATTGTGGTCCTTGGGACTGTAATCGGCGGGTACATCGGCTCCCATTATCTGAGCACGGATACCGCTGTGGACATCAATCCGGTAACGGTTGCGGAGCTAAAGGGCCTCGGTTTTGAAAGTGCCGGGACCGCCTACCTGCCCGATGAGCTTTTTGATTCGGGGATCTGGAGCAGCCCTAAGACGATCCTTCTTCTCGCCCTGGGCGGGTTTTTGGTTGGCTTCGGGGCCCGGTACGCCGGGGGCTGTACATCCGGACACGCCATTTCCGGGCTGAGCAACCTGCAATGGCCCTCCCTGCTGGCCGTGATCGGGTTTTTTGCCGGCGGCATGGTGATGATATATTTCTTATACCCTATAATTTTTGGATGATGCGAAGTCTTAGTTATTTACTTATTGGAATCTTTTTTGGCATAACGATGTTCAAATCCGAGGCCTCAAGCTGGTTTCGTATCTACGAAATGTTCAAGTTCGACGCCTTCCATATGTACGGTATTATCGGGACCGCCGTAGTGCTGGGGGTGATCATCGTCCAGGTGATCAAACGCTTTAACGTGAAGTCCTTTTACGGGGAGCCGATAGAGTTCCAGCCCAAGGAAAAGCGCATTCCCGGCTACCTCATCGGAGGGTTTATTTTCGGCCTAGGCTGGGCCCTGGCCGGTGCCTGTCCCGGGCCTATGTTTACCCTTTTTGGCGCCGGATACCTGCCGATCCTCATCGTCATTGCCGGTGCCGTAGCGGGAACCTGGGTGTATGGCCTGATCAGGGAAAAGCTCCCGCATTAAGCCGTTATCGGACCAGAAGGAGTACCGCGCCGAAGGCCGTCAGAAAAAGGATGAGCCTGCGGAAGGAGCTGTCGCGAATCATTTTCACGAGCCTGACCCCGGTGAAAAGGCCCAACAGGACCCCGGGAAGCAGCCAGAGGTCCGTCCGCAGCACTTCCGGGTCGATGGTCTTCCAGACGAAGATATGCAAGGGGAGCTTGAGCCAGTTTGTGAGCAGGAATAACCATGCGGCGGTCCCTATAAATTCGTTTTTCGGGATGCGCATGGCCAGGAAGTAGAGGTTGGAAAAAGGCCCTGCCAGGTTTCCGATCATGGTGGTTATCCCGGCCATCAGCCCCATAAACCCGGCAAAGGCGGGGTGCTTCGGCACCCGTTTTGTCCGGCGAAAATCCCACCACCCCATCAGCAGGACACTCGCCAGGATGATGCCGGCCATGGCCTTTTTGAAAATGAGTTCCGGCAGGTCTTTGCCGATCCAGGCACCGAGCAGAATCCCCAGCACCATCCAGGGCAGGAACCGCTTTAAATGGCCCCAGCGGGCGTGGCGGTTGTAGTACAGAACCGCAAAGAGGTCCCCGAACATCAGCAGTGGCAGGATTTGCCCCGTGGACTGCCGCGCCCCGAAAGCGAGGGCCATCAGGGTCACGGCAAAAATGCCCGTACCCTTCAGCCCCGATTTGGCCAGGCCCAGGACAAAGGCCGGCACCGGCGGGTCAAGCAGGCGCGGTCGCGAGGGCAGGTCAGGCATCCCCGGCAATCGGCGGGGCGGGACTTGCGGGCTGATCCGGATGGCTTCGGGTGGCGCCGGCAAAATGGCAAAAATGGCCACCCGGCCGATCCGGCGGAAGGGCAGCAGGTAGCTGAAATCGATCCCCAGGCCGGTGGCCAGATCGTTGACCATCGCCTGCCGGATGACCATCGGCAACGTGCGCCAATCAAACCAACTGTCCGCCTGAATGACATTTTCGGCCATCGCCCAGGTCACCAGGCCGGTGGCCCGGATCGAGCCGATGTCCTGCGGTTCAAACAGGGGCGCCTCTATTTTGAAACTGTCCAGGGACCT
>CAZUZE010000372.1:0-2330 GCA_964624565.1 uncultured Robiginitalea sp. | reverse complement strand
GAAACGGTCGAGAGCAGGCTGGGCATCACCCTTGAGCTGCCCGCGCAGCTACAGAGTCTTTTTGAAAGGGAGAAGGCCTATACCTCCATTGAAACCTATGAGGAATTGAGGGAAGCCCTGCGCTGACCCGTGACCAGGGCCCCGGTTTCTTCCAACTATTTTCAATACTTTTATACCCGTTTTAAAGTCGCATTCTATGAAAGAAATTGCCCTTTCTGCCACCCACAGGGCCCTCGGGGCCAAAATGGTCCCCTTCGCGGGGTATAACATGCCCGTTTCCTATGAAGGGGTTACGGTGGAGCACCAGACCGTCAGGGAGGGTGTCGGGGTGTTCGACGTTTCCCATATGGGGGAATTTCTCATTGAAGGGCCCAAAGCCCTGGAGCTCATCCAGAAGGTCACTTCCAATGACGCCTCCAGGCTCGAAGTCGGCCGGGCACAGTACAGCTGCCTGCCCAACGAAACCGGGGGGATCGTGGACGACCTGATCGTATACCGGGTAAAGCCCGAGACCTACCTGCTGGTGGTCAATGCCTCGAACATCGACAAGGACTGGGCGCATATTTCCAAATACAACGAAGGGATCGGCGCCGGGATGCGGAACCTTTCGGATGCCTATTCGCTGTTGGCCATTCAGGGGCCCAAGGCGGCTGAAGCCATGCAGTCCCTGAGCTCTGTGGACCTCGCGGGGATCCCCTTTTACCACTTTGAAGTGGGGGATTTTGCAGGCGTGCCCCACGTCATCATCTCGGCCACCGGGTATACCGGATCGGGCGGCTTTGAAATCTATTGCAAGAATGAGGAGGTACAGCAAATATGGGACAAGGTCCTGGAAGCAGGGGCTCCCTATGGCATCAAACCCATCGGGCTGGCAGCACGGGATACGCTCAGGCTTGAAATGGGGTATTGCCTCTACGGCAATGACATTGACGACACCACCTCCCCCCTGGAGGCCGGGCTCGGCTGGATCACCAAATTCACCAAGGAATTTGTAAACAGCAAAGGCCTGATGGCCCAGAAGGAAGCTGGGGTCAGCCGCAAACTCGTGGGGTTTGAACTGAGCGAACGGGGAATCCCCAGGCAGGGATATACCATTACGGATGAGGCGGGCGCCCCCATAGGGGAAGTCACCTCCGGGACCATGTCCCCCTCCCTTGGGAAGGGGATCGGGATGGGGTACGTGCCTGTTTCCCATGCGGCCCCCGGGACGGTTATCGGGATCCAGATACGCAAGAACAACCTTCAGGCCACCGTGGTGAAACCGCCATTCTACAAGGGGTAAGGAGGAACTGACGTGCAGGGAACGGCAAAGCGGATACTGATATTGGGTGCAAGCGGCTTCCTGGGCAACGCCCTCTACAGGGAACTCTGCAATTATTACAATACCTTCGGCACCTACCATACCGCCCGGCGTTCCCATGGGGAGAACCGGCAGTTCTTCCGGTACGACATGCAGGAGGACGACATCCACCGCCTGTTAATGGAGGTCAGGCCCGACGTGATTATTTCGGCTGTGAGGGGGGATTTCGGGGCCCAGCTGCAGGCCCATGCGCACATAGGGGAATACCTGGCAAGGCACCGGGCCCGCCTCTTTTTCCTCTCTTCTGCCAATGTCTTTGACGCCTACAGCAAATTCCCGTCCTATGAATTCGACAAGACGCTCTCGGAAAGCATCTACGGCCGCCTGAAGATCCGGATCGAAAACATGCTGCTGCGTCTTCCCGCCCGCAAATCGGCCATCCTGCGGCTGCCCATGGTCTTCGGCAACACCTCGCCCCGGATCAAAGAGATCAAGCAGGCCCTCGAGCAGCAACAACCCATAGAGGTTTTTCCAAACCTGGTGATGAACGTCACTTCAGACGACAAATTTACCCAGCAGGTCCACTACATGATCAACCGGGGAAAGTTCGGGATTTACCACCTCGGTTCCAGGGACCTCGTACACCACGACGACTTCATCCGGGAGATCACCACCCACCTGAGCGATCGCCGCCCGGTTTTCAAAAGGGTCTATACGACCAACGAGGAGCGCTACCTGGCGGTGCTCCCGAAAGAGAACCTGCTTCCCAAAAACCTGCAACTTGGGTACCAGGAGGTGATCGATAACCTGATTAAGCATTAGGCTTCGTACCTTTACACAAACCGTAACCGCATTGCCATGAAAAAACTGACAGAAGCAGAGATCACCGAAAAACTGGCCGCACTGGAGGGATGGGAGCTCAATGAAAATGCCCTGGAGACCACCTTTGAGTTCCAGAATTTCAAAGAGGCCTTTACCCTGATGACGCGCATCGCCTTTGACTGCGAGGCCCGGGACCACCACCCGGACT
>CAZUZE010000371.1:0-2353 GCA_964624565.1 uncultured Robiginitalea sp. | reverse complement strand
CATGTACAATTATCTGGACTATGGACGACGACATCCTTTTTTCAATTTCAGCAAATTCGTATGACTCCACATCCCGAAGCTGAAGCACCATCCGCTGTTGCTCGGGCAGCTCATCCATGATGCGCGCCACCCAGTCCAGGCTGTCCCGGACTTCCACCTGCTGCTGCAGGGAGGAACTGCCGTCCGTGAAATTGCTGTGGACCAGTTTCAGGTTGCCTGCCTGTCGCGACTTCAGGCGGTCCAGGCAAAAGTTCCGCGTCATGGTCATGGCGAAGGCCTCGACACTTGCATACCCCGAAATCTTTTTCCGGCTGCTCCATAATTTCAACAGCACTTCCTGGGTAGCGTCCTCTGCCTCTTCCGAGGAAATCAGCAGACGCTTGGCCAACCTGTATAACTTGTCCTTGAAGGGCAAAACGATTTCAAGGAACTCGGACTGTGTCATTAGTGTACGTTCTATGGATGCTTCCACCTTTACTTCCGGGTTTACATCTTGAAGACGAAACTACCTTAAAATTGTTACAAAAATTTTTTTATCATTTTCAAGGGCACTAATTTTGACACTTCATCCGTTCGATAAACAGGGGGATTTCAGAGATTTACACCAGCCTTGTCGAGTTTGAAAACCGGGCGGAATCCCCTTGTGACACACCTAAAGGAAAGAGATCAACTATGAAGAAATGGCTTTATTTACTGCTGGCTTTCGGGATTTTGGCCTGTAGCAATGACGATGACGGGGTAGACCTGCCCGACAACCCGGACCCAAACCCGGATGCCGACGTGGTGGTACAGGATTTTATGTGGCAGGCGATGAACCTGTGGTACTTCTGGCAGGGGAACGTGCCGAACCTGGCAGATGACAGGTTCCTCACCAATGACGAATACACCGAATTCCTCTCCGCGGACAGCGATCCGGCCGCCTTTTTTGAAAACCGCCTGCGCTTTTCGGAAGACCGGTTCAGCTTTTACAGCGACGACTATACCGAGCTCACCCAAAGCCTGGCCGGGATCACCCGCAACAACGGGATGGAGTTCGGGCTGGTTCAATTCTCCGGCAGCAATAACATCTTCGGGTATGTCCGCTACATCCTCCCGGATTCTGACGCCGCAACCAAGGATATCTCAAGGGGGGAGCTTTTCACCGGTGTGAATGGCATCACCCTCACTGTGGACAATTACCAGGACCTTCTCTTCGGGGAAAATGCGACCTACACCCTGAACATGGCTGATATACAGGGGAATGATGTCGTGCCAAACGGGAAGGAAGTCACCCTTACCAAAGAGGAAAACTTCCAGGAAAACCCCGTCTTTATTACGGAGGTCTTCGAAAATATCGGAGGGAAGACGGTTGGTTACCTCATGTACAATGGCTTCACGAATGAATTTGACCGGCAACTCAACGACGCGTTCGGGGTATTGAACGCCAGGGGGGTTACCGAACTCATCCTGGACCTCAGGTACAACTCCGGGGGCTCGGTAAATTCCTCCCGCCTGCTCTCCAGCATGATCTACGGCACCAAAACGGACGAGGTCTATGTGGAGCAGCAGTGGAACGACAAAATACAGGAAGCCTTTACCTCGGACGACCCGGACGCCCTGAAGGATTTCTTCGCCAGTTCCGTATCCCAGGGGGTTCCGATCAATACCCTGAACCTTACACGCGTCTATGTGCTCACCACACGGAGTACGGCCTCGGCAAGCGAACTCGTGATCAACGGCCTGGACCCCTATATAGATGTGATTAAAATCGGGGGCACCACCAGGGGCAAAAATGAGTTTTCGCTCACCATGGTGGATGACCCGAACAGGCCCGGGGCTCCATTTATCTATACCCCGGAGCGGGAGGGCAGCATCAACAGCCAGAATGACTGGGCCATACAGCCCCTGGTGGGACGCAACAAAAATTCCGTTGGCTTCTTTGATTATACGGATGGGTTTGCACCGGATATCGAACTACAGGAAGACCTGGAAAACCTTGGCGTATTGGGGGATCCCAACGAACCCCTCCTGGCCCGGGCCCTGCAGGAGATTTCGGGTACGGCTGCCAAAACAGCCGCGATCCGGCCTTTGATGCCGGCGGAACCCTTTACCTACAGCAAGCTCTTTTCCCCCCAGGAGGACAAAATGTTCCTTGACAAGGAAATCCGCCTGCCGGATGTCCTGCTCGAAAAAATGAAACGCTGAAAAAAAGCCTCCCAACCGGAGGCTTTTTTTTATAGTGTCAGGGACCACCCAAACGAGAAATTTCGCCCGGGCGTCTGGAACCCGAGGACCTCGGTAAAGGATGCATTCAGGATGTTGGAGGCGTTCAGAAAGGCATTCAGCCTACCCGGGAGCAGGCTGTATTCCAGCC
>CAZUZE010000370.1:0-2372 GCA_964624565.1 uncultured Robiginitalea sp. | reverse complement strand
CAGGACAAAGTCATCCGGGTGGTTCATCGTATATCGTTTCTCCTGCCAGAACATCCTGGTGAAGTCCTGGGTGGGCACTACCCTGAGGCTAAACGGGTTGTCCCGGAAATCCGGGTCCTCGTAGATGTAGTTGAAAATGTCCAGGCGGAACCCGTCCACCCCCTTGTCCAGCCAATACCGAACGACATCGAACATCGCCTTTTTGACCTCGGGGTTGCGCCAGTTCAGGTCCGGCTGGAAAGACAGGAAAGATGAAAAATACCACTGCTCCCGGGTGTCGTCGAAGTGCCAGCCGTTCATCCCCAGGGCGCTGTGCCAGTTGGTGGGCGGGTCCGCCCCTTCCCCGTCCCGCCAGACGTACCAGTCGCTCTTCGGGTTCTCCCGGCTCGAGCGGGACTCCACAAACCAGGGATGTTCTTCGGAGGTGTGGTTCAGGACCAGGTCAAACACCACTTTCATCTCCCGTTTGTGGATTTCCCGGATCAGGCTGTCTACCAAAAGGGTATCCCCGTACTCAGGATCGGGCAGGTAGTAGTCGCTTACATCGTACCCGAAATCTTTCTGTGGGCTTTTGAAAAAGGGGGAGAACCAGATGGTCTCAAAGCCCAGGTCCCTGATATAATCGAGGCGGCTGATCATGCCCGCAATGTCCCCTATGCCGTCCCCGTCGGAGTCCTGGAAGGACCTGGGGTAGACCTGATATACGGTCGTGGCTTCCCACCAGGGGCGGGAAGCAGCCGCTGCCTCCGAGCCGTGTGCGACCTGGATATCGGGGATTTCCTCAGAGGGCGTTCGCACGTTGGCCACCACCAGGACCGTGATGGCGGTGATCACCATAAGGAGTATCCCCAGAAGTATTTTTCGGACCATATCGTTATAACTGTGAAAGATACCAAAAACCAGTAAACGGAAACCAGCCTGCGTGTATATTGGCCCAAGGACGGCAATATCGGGAAGAAGGAAGCGGTCCAGGGCATTCCCCCCTTGGAATCCACCCGATAATTGCCGAAATTTAAGGTGGCCCATACTGGAAAAATCGGCAAAAAGGTTCTGGGCCGGGCAGGCAGCAGGAAGAGCATATTGAAAACACTAACATTTACGCCATGAAATATTATTTCGACACACTGGTAAACCAAGATTTTGAAAAGGCCATCGATAAGGTGACCGCGGAACTAAAAAAGGAAGGATTCGGGATTATCACCGAAATCGACATCCAGGAAACCATGAAGAAAAAACTGGATGTAGCCATGAGAAAATATAAAATCCTGGGGGCGTGCAATCCGCAATACGCCTATAACGCCCTAAAGGCCGAAAACAAGATAGGCACGATGCTTCCCTGCAACGTCATCGTGCAGGAAACCGAAGACGGGCGGGTGGAGGTTGCGGCCGTAAACCCCATGGCATCCATGCAGGCCGTCGAAAATCCGGAATTGGGGGCGCTTGCAGGGGAAGTTACTGAAAAACTGCAGCGGGTAATTGCCGCCCTGAACTAATTGTAGTTGCAATTTATCCGCAAAACGGAGCTTTCAGCTTTTGAAGGGAATCCCGAATACGTTTGAAATGCACAAATACGCATGGCCGGGTTTCCCGGAGCAGGAGTACCTTTGAGGTTCACAGGTCACATGTGATTTTTTAAGAGAATATCGTGATGGAACTGAAGAACCTCCACCTGATCCTATCCACGCTCGTGGTGATACCCGCCGCATTCATCTATGGCCTCAATCCTGAAGTGGTCCTGCCGGGGCTCTTTGACTTCCAGGTCGGCACCACGGACCTGAAAAACGTCTTCCGGGCCGTAATGTGCCTGTATCTGGCCACAGCCACACTATGGTGCCTGGGGATCGCAAAGCCGGGGCTATGGAAAACGGCAACCCTTTTGAACATCGTCTTTATGGGTGGGCTTGCCACAGGCCGTACCCTCAGCCTCCTTCTCGACGGCATGCCCTCACCCCTTTTTGCCTATGGGCTGGCAGGTGAATGGGTCCTGGCCCTCTTCGCGGCCTTCCAACTCAAAAAATACGGCCAGCCGCAAAACGATCCCTGAGGGTGCCTGCCAAATGTTTCTGGCGTATTTTTGGAGCGACCCACCGCACGCCTGAGTTGTACTCAGCTGGGGGCGCAGGATAAAAAAACAGATATGAAAATAGCCTTCTTCTCCTACAAATCTTATGATAAAGAGTGGTTTGACAAGCACCTGGGGGACACCAATCTTGAAATTGACTATTTCCGGGTTCGGCTGGTGGCCGAAACCGCACATTATGCCCAGGGGAGCCAGGTCATTTGCGCTTTTGTAAACGACGACCTCAGCGGGCCGGTAATCGAAAAACTCGCAGGATTCGGGGTTAAGATGATCGCCATGCGCTGCGCCGGGT
>CAZUZE010000369.1:0-2418 GCA_964624565.1 uncultured Robiginitalea sp. | reverse complement strand
TTTCAGGATTGCACTCCTATGCAGCGGGTGACCCTGTGCCGATACCGATGTGGGATTTTTCCCGCAACCGTAAATACAGCTCTGGATCGAATACACCCCCATATTCATAAGGGCGCCGCCCCCGGAGAGGGCTTTGTCCAGCCGCCACTGATCCGGGTTGCCCGCGGAGATGTAGGCCGCATCCGCAGAGACGAAGGTGATATTCCCAATATCCCCTTCGCGCACCAGGCGCATGACTTCCCGGGTGTAAGGTTCGGAATGCAAACGGTAGCCCACCGAGAGCTTCACCCCTGCCGTTTCACAGGCCGAGATTATGGCATCGCACTCCGCCACCGACAGGGCCATGGGCTTTTCACAGATCACGTGCTTGCCCGCCTTTGCGGCGCGGATCGAAAACTCGGCATGCATGCTGTTGGGAAGCACCACATACACGATATCAATCGCATCATCCTCTGCGATCCGGTCGAAGGTCTCATAGGAATACACGTGCTCAGGCGCGATGCCGTACTTCTGTTGCCACTGGGCCCCTTTGGCCCTGGTGCCGGTCACGACACCCGCCAGGTAGCAGTATTGTGTCTGCCCCAGAGCGGGCGCAAGCTGGTAGGTGCTGTAGCTCCCCAACCCGACCAGGGCGACCCCCAGTTTTTTCTTTTGCACGCTCCGGTCCGGGGGCTGTAGGGCCGATGCATAGGCCGTTGAAAGAAGGCCGCCGGCCATGCCACCGGCCAGGGTTTTGCTGAATTTCCTTCGGTTGATTCCCTTCATAATCCGCTTTTTAGACAAGTTACAATTTTTGGCGGAAGCGGGACCCGGGAACGGGACTTCAATTTTTGCTTCAAGAAAGGGGATCCCATATAAAAATGCTATTTTTAGGGCACACTAACTAAGACGACCATGAAACACTTACCAGCAGGTTTGCTAGCGTTACTGATTTGCGCTGCGGGAACCCTTTCGGGACAGGAACGAAAACTGCCCATTGACACTACCGTGGTGACCGAACACAGCGTTACCGTCAACGGAACCCGGTTCTCCTACAAGGCAGAAACGGGGACCCAGCCGGTCTGGGACGAATTGGGAAAGCCCATAGCTTCCCTCCACTATACCTATTACACCCGAAACGATGTGAAGGACCGCAATGCACGGCCCCTGCTGATCTCCTTTAACGGGGGGCCGGGGTCGGGGTCTGTCTGGATGCACCTGGCGTATACCGGGCCGAGGGTCCTGCGGATCGATGATGAAGGCTACCCTGTACAACCCTACGGTGTCAAGGAGAATCCGTATTCCGTCCTCGACGTAACGGACATCGTCTATGTCAACCCTGCCAATACCGGGTATTCCCGTACGATTCCCGAGAGCGGAAAAGAGGTGGACCGGGAGAAATTCTTCGGGATCAATGCCGATGTGAGGTATTTGGCGGAATGGCTCAACACCTTCGTAACCCGCCACAACCGCTGGAACTCGCCCAAGTACATCATAGGCGAGAGCTACGGGGGGACCCGCGTGATGGGCCTTTCCCTGGCCCTGCAAAACCAGCAGTGGATGTACCTCAACGGGGTGATCATGGTCTCCCCGGCCGACTACAAGGTCATCCGGGTTGGCGGCCCCGTGAGCAGCGCCATGAACCTCCCCTACTACACTGCAGCCGCCTGGTACCAGAAGGCGCTCCCGGCAGCCCTGCAGCAAAAGGACCTGCTTGAAATCCTTCCGGAATCCGAAGAGTTTACCATCAATACCCTGATTCCCGCCCTGGCAAAAGGGGGCTTTATCAGCGATTCGGAGCGGGATGCCGTAGCCGATAAAATGGCGTACTACTCAGGCCTGACCAAAAAAGAAATCCTGCAGCACAACCTCGATGTCCCCACCTCGTATTTCTGGAAGGCCCTGCTTAGGGACCGTAGCGGGTACACCATCGGGCGGCTGGACAGCCGGTACCTGGGAATCGACAAGGCACTGACAGGGACGCGCCCGGACTACAACGCCGAGATCACCTCCTGGCTGCACAGCTTTACCCCGGCGATCAATTATTACCTGCAGGAAGAGCTGAAATTCAAAACGGACATCAAATACAATATGTTCGGGCCGGTAAGGCCCTGGAACAACGAGGATGACGACACCCGCGACAACCTGCGCCAGGCCATGGCCCAAAACCCCTACCTGAACGTGCTGGTACAGTCAGGGTATTACGATGGCGCTACCACCTATTTCAACGCCAAATACACCATGTGGCAGGTTGATCCCAGCGGGCGGATGAAGGATCGGTTTGAATTCAAGGGGTACCGAAGCGGACATATGATGTACCTGAGAAGGGAAGACCTGAAGCAGGCCAACGAGGATCTTAGAAACTTCATCCTGAGGACATTGACCCAGGGGGAAAGCGCCAAATACTGAACAGCCATGAAACAGTGACAGCTCGCACTG
>CAZUZE010000368.1:0-2419 GCA_964624565.1 uncultured Robiginitalea sp. | reverse complement strand
CCCTTTTCCGGACGCTATTATAGGATCCCTAGAAGGACCGCTGGTCCGAAAACCATCGGCCCATGATAACTGACACCTGGCGGTAACATCAAACGCAGCTTTCCCGGAGGACTTTTAGTGGAATCGGTTATCTTGGCTTCATGGGAGCAACCCCCGGGATGATGATACAGAGCCGAAAACCGGCCCCATCCCTGGCGCACGTAGTCAGGGAGTACTATTATTTTACCACGGGCCTTCGTACCCGTTCTAAATACGTTCCAGTGATCGATGACGGCTGCTATGATTTGATCTTTTTCCGGGAAATGGACAGTACCCTGGTTTACGGACCTGATCAGGTCCACCTTCCCATCCCATTGCGAACCTTTACCATCCATGGGCTTCAGCCGCCATACCGGATTCGTTTTGGCAAAGAGCTCACCTTCTTTACCATCAAGCTGCAACCCTGGGCGAACGGACATTTTTTTTCGGGACTGTCCCAACCCGGGGTGGTCGATATTTCTTTCCTTTTCCCGGGAATTGACGTGTTTCAAAAGGAAGTCCTGGGGGACCTTTCTGTCCCGCGTCGTTTTGAAAAGGCCGATTCCTTTATGAAGGGGCAGCACACCCAGCTCAGTGAGACAGCCCAATGGGTCCGGGGGGTGGCTGAAGCGATTTACGAAAAAGCCGGAATGACATCCGTCTCCGAGCTCAGCCTCCAATTTGGCGTTTCCCGACAGTACCTAAACCGGGTATTCAAGCAACACGTCCTGTATTCCCTTAAGAAATTCATTCTAACGGTGCGGATCATGGATTTGGTAAAGTACCGTATAAAACAACCCGAGATATCGATGACGGAACTTTGCTATCGGTATGACTATTTTGACCAGTCCCATTTCAACCGGGATTTCAAGCGGATCTGCGGGGTAACACCCACCCTTTTTTTTGATAACCTTCCCGAATTCCTGCTCCGGCACTGAGGTGTTTCCATTTTTACAAGGAATCCCTGAGCATTTCCCTTTGGTTTGCACAAAACTCTTTTGCGAATGGTTCGTATAGCACTAACTGGGATTCTGAGCCTTGCTCTGAGCGTATCCTGCGGGCACCAGCACAAGCCCAGCAGGGGTCCCGCCGTGAACACGGTAAAGGATTCCCTTGCATTACTGGCAGACTCCTACCTTCAAAAATTAACATCCCTGGAGCAGTTCAATGGAGTTGTTCTGCTCAAAAAGGAAGGTGAGACCCTGCTGAAAAAGGCCTACAACATGTCATCCGATACCTCTTCCACCCTTTTTGTAACTACTGAAAGCCAGTTTGATCTGAGATCTGTTGCCAAGTTATTTGGAAGGGTTGCAGTCCTTCAGCTGGAAAAGGAGGACAAACTCCACCCTGCTGATACCATCGGCAAATTCCTGCCAGGCTTTCCAAACGGATCCAGGATTACCGTGCGGCATCTAATGGAGCATTCTTCCGGACTGCCCCGGGATCTCAACGATTCCATTGGGAATACCCTGATCCTGTCGCCGGATGAGGTCATTGGTTTGGCGGCCCGGGAGGACCTGGAATTTGAACCCGGGTCCCGGGAGCAGTATTCCAATCTGGGATTCCAGTTGTTGTATTATATTATCGGCAAGGTTTCGGGGGGTTCCTTCTCCGGCTACCTGAAGCAGAACGTTTTTGATCCTCTGGGTATGAAGGCCTCCGGCGGCAATTTTGACCCCGGGCGGACCCCACCGCCCAGGTATGCGTTCGGCCATTACCGGGACCGGGATAAGAAGCTGCAGGCTGAAGTGGCCTTTCCGCCGGATGACATGAAGATGGGAAACCTGTATTCAACCGTGGAGGACCTTGACCGCTTTCTGGATTCCCTGGACCCGGATATGTACCCCTCCCTGATTCACGAAGAAAGCGTTTCTCATGCAGGGGGTACCCGGGGAAAGCGGGCGTTTGTCGAGCGCAATTATACGGAGGATTACACTATCGTCTTTCTGGCCAACTACGATGCCATTCCATTCGAACGGCTCTTGAGTGACCTCCGGGGCATTTTGACCGGGAAGGCTGTGGCCATGCCCGAGAGGGTACATAGAAAGGCCATAGCGGTAGCTCCCGAAGTCTTGAAGCGATATGAGGGGACCTATGATTTTGTGGAAGCCGGCCACTTGCTGCTCACAATAAAGCTGGAGCGGGACAGCCTTTGGGTTTATCAGAAAGGCAGGAATAACGGGGTGCTGTATCCGGAGAGCGAGAAGGTGTTTTTCGGGGACCCCGAATCCGGGGAATCCCTCGAGTTCGTGCCGGAGGGTACGGGGGGATATCATATCCTGATGGATTTTCAGGGGGTTCAGTGGAAAGGGGTGCCCGTCCCACCTCCTGTTCGGGAGGAGTAACACATGATAAAATTTGAGAACTTCTGGCGGCCGGCCACTGGCGGAACACAGAGCGG
>CAZUZE010000367.1:0-2419 GCA_964624565.1 uncultured Robiginitalea sp. | reverse complement strand
AGCTCCTCATAGGCGGCATGGGAACCGGTATTGGCAATTTTGTTCGAGGAGACCAGGTCAAATCCGTTTTGGATAAAGGCTCCATACCGGGTCGTGAGTTCCGCACTGGCCGTATTGTCCACGGCGATCAGGTTTTCCAGGTGGTGTGCTGCAGTCTTCCCGAAAAGCTCCTGCAGGGTGTACCCCTCAGGTTGTTCTTGCAGGCGGTCCCTCCAGTCCGGGCCAATCCCGTCCGGGTCAAAAAGCAGTTTCCTGGAATTGGCCAGGGCCACGATCTTCAGCCGGATGCCTTTGCGCGCCTCGATCTGGCCTGCCGAGGTGAGCAACTGTTCTACCAGGGTGGCACCCACCTGGCCCAGCCCGAAAAGGGCCAGGTTGATGGTCTTGCTAATCCCGAAGATCTGGCTGTGCATGACGTTCAGGGCTTTGATCATATCGGCCTTGTGAACAGCCAGGCTGATATTCCTCCCCGTGATGGCGTTATTGAACAAAAGGGGTTTGATCTGGTTTCGGATCAGGGCGTTGTAGGGTTTGTGAAACGTACTCAGGTCCTGGCCCACCAGGGAGATGACAGCCACATCCCGGGTGACAAAGATCCGGCTGATGTCCCGGGTCTTCAGGTCAGGCTCAAATTCTGCCTCCAGAGCCGCCCGGGCGGCATCGGCCTTGGAAGCCCTGACCACCAGGCCTATCCCCCGTTCGGAAGAGCCCTGGGAAACCATCCCGACACTGATCCCGCGGCCGCCAAGGGTCTGGAAGATCCGGGCGTCCACTCCTGCCTTTCCGAGCAGGCCGCGCCCTTCCAGGTGGATCAGGGCCTCGTCCTCGATCACCGAGAGGGAACGCACCCCTTCCCGGGTTTGTCCGGCACTGATCAGGGTGCTTTCTCCCTCCTCCTCGAAGGTGTTCAGGATCCGAAGCGGGATGTTCTTCTCCAGCAACGGAATGATCGTCTTGGCATGCAGGATACTGGCGCCAAAATTGGCCATTTCATTGGCCTCTTCATAAGACAGCCGTTCGATCCTCCGCGCATTGGGCACAAGGGCCGGGTTGGCCGTGTAAATCCCGTCTATGTGCGTGTAATTTTCGAGTTCATCCACATTTAAAAAATTAGCCAGCAGGGCGGCCGTGTAATTGCTGCCATTCCTGCCGAGGGTCGTGGTCTCCCCTTCAGGGGTGGCGGCGATAAAACCAGTGGTCACCCCCACAAGGCCGTTTTTAAGGTTTTCGAAACAGGAGCGGGCGAGTTCCCCCGATGGCCCTTCCAGGATGCGGGCATTTCCGAAAGAGGCATCCGTCCTGAGGTATTCCCTGGAGTCGGCAAACAGGACAGGGACCCCCTTTCTCTCCAGTAAAACGGAAACGAGCCTGGCGGAGAGCAGCTCCCCGAAGGCCAGTACCTGGTCCCTCGTCCTGGGACTGCAATCCCCCAGCAGGCGCACGCCCTCCAGCAGTCGTTCCAGGGCCTGGAACAGGTCCTCCAGGACCTCCCCGGCCCCGGGGTGTTGTTGGTAGGCGCGGAACTCCTGCAAAAGCGGGAGGTAGTCCCTGCCGCGGGAGGCGGTATCGAGCAGTGCTTCCAGTGCATCCGTGGCCCCTCCCCGGGCGGAGAGGACCACCACCAGGCGTTCCCCGGCCAGGTGTTTTCGCCTGATGATGTCCAGGACCCGATCCAGGCCGGGGCCATTGGCAAGGGATTTCCCCCCGAATTTCAGGACTTTAAAAGGACCCGTCTGGACCTCCGGCTGGAATACCGGCCTGAGCAGGTCCTCCATCTGTTCATGCTCGATCAGGAAGGCGTCATGACCGTGCAGGGAACGGATTTCCCCGTAGGTCACATTGCTCCGCGATTCGGCGAGCTGGCGGTAGGTCTCCCGGTTCTCGGAAGCGGTAAAAAACAGATCCGAATCCACCCCGATGATATGAATGGAGGTGTCGCTTTCCTTCAGGGCCTGGAACCGGTCCACCCCGCCGCGGGTGATGTCGATGGTTTTCAGGAGCTGGTTCGTGAATTTATACGCGGCCAGCTGGAAGCGCTCCTGCAGTTTCTTTCCATGGTGGAGCAGCCAGCTCTCGACATTGAATACCTGCAGGTCCTCATTGGTGCTCCTTTCAAAGCGCGCCTTAAAGGACTGGGGGGTGCGGTAGCACAACATGGCGTGCATGCGGGCATCGTGCACCGGGTTCCTGGAATTCTCGAGGAACCGCTCCTGTATCTGGCAATTGGCGATCAGCCAGTCCGTCGATTTCCAGTCCGAAGCCACCGGGATCAGGTGATGGGCCAGGTCCGGTTTCGCAGCGGCCATTTCCCAGGCGATCCCCCCCCCGAGCGGACCCCCGATAAGGGCAAAAAGGCGCGGGATTTCAAGAAGTTCCAGGGCCAGGAGAAAGATGCGGCCCAGGTCCGCCGCCACCAAAT
>CAZUZE010000366.1:0-2423 GCA_964624565.1 uncultured Robiginitalea sp. | reverse complement strand
TCGGTGTTTTCAGAAAACTCCGCAGAGCCCTCCTCGGAAACGGACAGGTCCGCCGGTACCTGTTCTATGCGGTCGGGGAAATTGCACTGGTGGTCATCGGGATCCTGCTTGCCTTGCAAATAGATTCCTGGCAGACAGAACGCGTACAACGGCAAAAGGAGCTCCTGTACCTTCAGGAAATCTACGCCAACCTGGATGACGACCTGGAAAATGTAATCTATTCACTTGATTTCAATCGAAGAAAAGATTCCATCATTCAGGTTTGCCTCACCGCAATCCTGGAAAAACAGTCCGATGCGGAGATCATGATGACCATTTTTGGAAACATGCCGGTTCTGGCCGAGTTTAGTGTTTATACGCAAAACAGGGTGGCCTTCGACAACATGCTGTCAGCAGAGAACATCGATCTTATTTCGAACGACAGCCTCCGTACCCGCATTTCTTCATTTTATTCGGAAGACAACCTGTTGTTTGGCATGCAGGATCGGGTGAAAGAACTGACCAGGCTGTTTGTCGACAAGACGACCCCGTTGCTGATGAACCGGGAGAGCATAAACCTTATTTTTGGAAAACCCAATCAATTTGCCCCGGCAGAAGACCTGGACTTTCGCAGGAACCGCAACCTGTTTGGCGACCTTTTCGGGATGCAGCGCAACCTTGGGTTCCACACCGAATACCTGCAGGCATACAGGGACGAAATCCTCAGCCTTCGCGAGGAAATCGAACGCTTTCTGGGCAGCTCGCGTTAATACTGTATGAAGAGGCCTCCCGGTAGTTGTGTGCCCCCGGCTTGTAGTGTGCTCCCGGGGAACGCCAGCTGTACGGGAATCCCCCCTGCAAGGTTTCCTTAGGGAGGATGGATTATTGTAAACCCGTCAGTACTCCCACAACCACTGCGATCCCGGCTATTGTAAAAAGCAGCAGCAGCGGCTTCCAGATAAGCCCAAGCCATTTGTTGTAAGGTATTCCTGCGATGGCCAAAATGGCCATCAGGGCTCCGTTGGTCGGCACGATCAGGTCCATAAGCACCGCCCCGTACTGATAGGCCATCACACAGACCTGTCGCGAAACGCCGACCAGGTCGGAAAGGGGTGTCAGGATCGGCATGGTCAGCAAGGCCTGGCCCGAATAACTCGAAACGGGAAAATGCAGCAGGGCCTGGCCCAGGAGCATCCCCAGTGCGGAAAGCCCGGGGGGAAAGTTCTCGATAGGCGTAAACAAACCGTAAACAATGCTGTCCAGGATCTGGCCTTTGTCGAGGATCAGGGGGATGGTGCTGGCCATTCCCATAACTACGGCAGGGAAGGTCATTTCTTTCATCCCGTCCAGGTATACCTGCCCGGTGCGGTCTAAGCCCATCCCTGCAAGGAGCCCGGATACAATGGCCAGGGCGAAAAAACAGGCTGACATTTCACCAAAGCCCCAATCCAGGACGACCAGGCCATAGGTCACCACGGTGAAGGTAAGGACCAAAAGGGCCAGAATGGAGATCGTGCGCCAGGTCAGACCTTTGGCATCCGTTTCCATGGGAATGGCCGGAACCCGGTTTTTACGTGCATAGGCCCACAGGTAGCCGATCCAAAGGACGAGGGCGATAATGAGGATCCCCAGGCGGTAGACACCTCCTGAGAGCAGGGGCACCTCCGCTTCTTTCTGCGCAAGGACCACGGCAAAGGGATTCATCGGACTGAAAGACGCCCCGAGCACGGCCGCCCCGAAACTGCAACCCAGGGCCACAAAAGCATTGTAGCCCATGGACCGGCAAAAAAGGATGAGGATCGGTGCCAGGGCTATGATCTCCTCCTGCAAACCGATGGTGGCCCCTGCCGCCGCAAAAAGGACCGAAACGATGACCAGGGCCAGCGATTCCCGTCCCTTTAATTGATCCACCACAACCTGCAGCCCCTGCCCAAGTGCCCCTGTTTTTTCGATCAGGTAGAAACAGCCGCCCAGCAACAGGATCAGGACGATAAGGTCTGCGCGGCCTTCCAACCCTTTTGGGATGGACAGCAGCATGTCGAAAAATCCAGGGGATTCCGCAGTTATTTCCTGGTAGGTTCCCCCGATCACCGTGGTCTGGCCCGTATCCGGGTCAATCTGTCGTTCATAGGTCCCCTGGGGAATGAGGTAGGTCAGCACCCAGGAAAACAGGATGACACCCAGGAGGATGACAAAAGCATTGGGAAATTTTTTCATCAAAGGCCGGTTTTTGCTTTAGGAAGCCCACGGGGTCCGTCGTGCTTTATGGCTCCGTCTAAATGTAGGGATTTATCTTCGGATGGCCCGAGTGGGCGCCGTCCCCCCCGGGATGGAGGATTGCAGGTTGCAGGGTTGGGGGTTAGATTTAATGCGGGTGGGTGGGGGCCCGCCACCAAATTTTATTCCCGAAAAACCCGTATTTCCTGAATACGGGAACATGCCAG
>CAZUZE010000365.1:0-2435 GCA_964624565.1 uncultured Robiginitalea sp. | reverse complement strand
TGAAAGTTCACCGGGCTTTTCAAGCTTGTTCGTAAATTCCTGTTTATGGGTTACCGAAAGGATCGTAACATCGCCATTTACTTTCGCCTGAACGCTACTGGGGATTATAAAGGGGGACAAATCCCTGAACTTAATTACGGTGATCCCGCGTTCCACGGTCACCAAACCCTTTCTGAAGACCTGTGCATTGGTTGCGAAAACCGTTGCCTGGTGGACTTTTGTTGTAACCTCAAGTTCTTTTGTTTCTTGTCCTTTTGCAGGATAGATCACGAGGAGCAGGAGCAAAAGCAGGTGTTTTTTCATGTAGGATTGGTCGTTTTGAGTTCTATAAATCAGCTGGTTGGCGCATCACAAGGGGCCGGGGCTCCGTATCGCCCGGCCGGGCTTACCCGGACTGGCATGGGCATCAGGCCCGAAAGGGGCTGCCGGTTTCACGATTCAAATTGAAATTAGGGATTTTTTGGGAATTGGCCGCTGCTGTCCCGGAAAATGCCGGGTTCAAAACGGTGGGGAACGCCCAGGGAAAATGGCGGACCTGCTTTCTCACCGGCTAGGGTATCGAATTTTATTCTGGAGCAATACGGCTATGCATCCAAAGGGATTGGCGAATCTGTTCCTTAAAAACCTAAGTCATATCCCCTCAGAGAGGGTCGGGTGCCGGACTATGCCCGTGTGATCCCTTCAAGCCGGTAATTTCCGTGGCTTGATGGTGTAACCCAAGAACCCGTGCTCAGCTTCTCTCATCGCCTAAAAACGGCCTGAGGTTTTCAATGCCTTCCTGGATCAACCGGCGCTTTGGGCCTGCTTTTTCGGCCAGCGTATACTGGGCTTCTGCCTCCTTATACCTCCCTCTGTCAACCAGCCAGTCTGCGTAGAGTTCGCGGGTTGGTTTTTGGATGGACGGCGGACCGTAGCTATAGCTGACGCTTTCCTGAAGTTCGATGGACTTCAGAAGATGTTCTTCTGCCCTGTCGCCCCTGCCGGCCAGATCTTCCCGCAGGGCCATAAGCTGCTGCTGCCTCGCCTTGGAAGTAACAATATCGGAGGGCGCGGCCTCCGCCCGGGTCACATTTGAACACAGGGATGCGCTGGAGAATTCCTGTACATACGTTTCCCTCTTGATGTCGGCCTCCATGATCGCAATAATACTATCCATTTGAACCGTGTCTTTGGCGGTATAGGCTTTCATTCCCTCCAAAAATTGATACTGGGAACGCACCGAAATATTCAGGTCGGAAATTTCCACCGGGATATCCGCTATTTCACTCCCCCAGTCCCCCGTTTCGGTAAGGTAGGTGCCCTTCAGGAATACCATATGGGCCCGGGCCCTTGCAGAGGGTGTTTCCTCCATATACTGCTGCATGTCCAGGGCCATTTTCCGGGCCTCATCCTTGTTGTCCTGCTGCAGATACCCGTACTGGAGCCAGTGATAGGCATGGTATCCCCTGTCGTCATTGCCAAGTCCTTTTCGCTCCATCCGGTTCAGGCTGGCCTGGTAGGAATCGATATTGGAAGCCACTACCCTGTCCCACATCCCCATGGCCACATAAATATGGGAGGGCATATGCAAGGCATGGCTGGCATCGGGGGCGACTTTTGCATAGGCATTGGCGGCTTCCAGGGCCAAAGCAGCGTGCCTGGGGTCGTCGTATGAATGTATGGTATAGTGCAGTGCCCCGGGATGCTCGGGGTTCTCCGCCAGAATGCCCAGGGCGATCTTTGCGCCCTTCCCGTAGAGCTCATCATCGCGGCCGTCGGGCACGGAGCCCAAAAGTGACAGCGCATAAAAAGCGGCCACTTCGTGGTTGTCCGGGTACTTTTTGGACAGGCCCTCCATAAAGCGGGCATAGGCTGCATCCCGCTCCGCTTTTTCCATTTCCGGTTGATACAGGATTTCCACCGCGGCGATAAAATCCCGCTCCAGTTCCGATGCGTTTTTCTCCAGTCTCAAAGCCTCCAGCTTTTTCAGCACTTCCACCCCTTTATCATAATCCTGCTCGCTCCACAGACTGTGGTTGTAGGTCATGGCTTCGCCCCAATAGGCCATTGGCATTTGGGGATCGATTTCCTGGGCATTCCTGAAGGCCTCCCTTGCATCCTGATATTCGAAAGAATGCAGCAACAGCAGGCCTCTCTCGAACTGGGGGACCGCCTTTGAGTTTCCGGTGACCTCGAGGTCCACCATTCCCAGAAATTCCGTCCTGGGGGTGTTTTGTTTGCATCCAATAAGCAGTATGGACAAAAGGAAGAAGGCGGCTGTTCTCATGTGTTTTTCAGGTTTGTGCGGACGTGTTCTGGTTTTTGGGGAGTGATATGTTAACTACCTAAAGATATGCAATTAAACGTGGATAATTGAGCCCGGAAGGGTGGTGTGTCCTCTCTGGCGAACCAAAATAGATGGACTTCTACTTCCTATAGTACTACGACCAAAGCTT
>CAZUZE010000364.1:0-2439 GCA_964624565.1 uncultured Robiginitalea sp. | reverse complement strand
TTCCTTAGCAGCAGTTTCATTCTGGCAGTACACAGGTGAAGGTAACGGGAGTAGGGGATTCCTCCCGGAATTGTATCTTTCCAGGAAATCAATCCCCTCAGCTATGATGATTTTAAGATTTTTTTGTTGCTACCTGTTTATGGGCCTGATTTGCGGAAGCCATGTCCTTTGGGCCCAATCGGAAAATGGGTCCGGGATGGGCCAGATGTTGATCCGGATGGCAGAAATTGAAATAGACCCTGTCCACATGGAGGGCTATCTGGGAATCCTGAGGGAGGAATCCCGGGCCTCCATGCAACTTGAGCCGGGAGTGATTGCCATTTTCCCGATGGTTCAGAAGGATTCTCCGGGCAGGATAAGAATTTTGGAAATCTATGCCGACCGGGAGGCCTATGATTCCCATTTGGAAACGACGCATTTCAAGCATTATAAATCCGAGACGCTTCATATGGTCAAATCCCTGGAACTGGTTGAAATGGAAATTGCAGACGCCCAGGCCATGCCAATGATTTTTGCAAAACTACGTCCCTGATTCTACCCTTTGGTCAAGGCATTCCTCGATGAAGTAAAGGGCCTTTCCCAGGAGATTTCCGGTTAATGGGCGGTCCCGGCTTCCTGAGGGACTTTTGGGGTATCAACCCTTCCGGGGTTTCCCTTCAGCCCGAAAAACGGCCTGAGAAAGCGGATCCTTCTAATGATATATTCGTAGATGAGGTAGCATGCCACTGCAGTGAAGGCCACCATGGCCAGGAATTTCAGGGTTACCGGGATTTCCAGGGGCAGGATGAGCATCGCCCCGGCGTAGAGCACAAACATGTGGATGATGTACACGGGGTAGGCCGCCTGGCTCAGGTAGCTCAGCAGTGCACCCGGTCGGTTGAGGTACTTATACCCAAACCCGAAGACTGCGAAGATCCAAAGGTTGGATTCGACAGCCATGAGGTAGCCCGGGGCTTTCAGGTCGAAAAACAGCAGGCGCACCGTATACAGGAGAGCAGCCAGCCCGGCGTACAACCACCGCCATTTCAGAACGGTCTGCCAGAAGGCCTTGCCGCTGCTGACCAGCAGGAAACCGAACAGAAAGGCCAGCAGCCCGATGAAAAAGCCGTGCCAGGTCTCGGCATATAGTTCAAATATCGGGGGAGCCACGATCACTGCCTCCGCCACGAAAAACCCGGTAATCAGCAAAGGCCCCAAAGGGTGTTCCATCAGCCTGGAAAGGCCTTTTATGAACCTGGAGTCCCTGTCGCGTTTCAGGTAAAAGAACAGGGGTGAAAGCAGCAGGACATAGACGAAAATATTCCCCAGGAACCAAAGATGTCCCTGATGGGGGAAGTATTTCAGGGGCATCTTGTAATAGGCCTGGAAAAGATACATATGCAGGGGGGCAATGGCGACGATCCCGAACAGGAAGGGCAGCAGGATCCGCCTGCTGCGCTCCAGGAGCAGCGCCCGCCAGTTTCGCTTCCGGATGGCAAAATAAACCCCCATACCCGAGACGAAGAACAGGAACGGGATCCGCCAGACGTTGAGCAGGCTCATCAGCTTCCACAGGGAATCCATCGACTCATCGCTTTTTATAAATCCGATAAACAGGGCCCAGGGCTGGAATACGATGGCGATGTGGTAGATCAGCAGCAGCCCGATGGCGATCACCCGCAGCCAGTCGATATCGTGTCTTCTTTCCGTTGTCATGAGTTCTTCTCTTGTGGGTGATTATTGCAGCATCATGGCGATGACCGGACGCGTCTCTTCCAGTTCCGCCATATCGAGTTCCAGTCCCAGGGGCCCGAGCTGGCTCTGCAGGAATTCATACACGGGCTTCACGTCCTGGAAAGAGCCCATCACGCTTTCCCTGGGGGTTGCCCCGAAGTTGTTCCGGATCGTTTTGTCGGCGCCGGCATCGAGGAGTTTTTGGGTGATTTCCACCCGGCAGAAAAAGGCAGCTGCATGAAGGGCGGTGGCCCCGTCGTTGTTTTTGACGGACAGGTCAGCCCCGGCATCGATGAGCGCGTTGGCTATCGGGGTCTTCCCGAAGGTGATCGCTGAGATGAGGGGGGTGGAACCACTCATGGGGTCTTTCGCATTGAGGTCGGTACCTGATGCCAGGTGTTGCCTTACCACGTCCAGGTTTCCCTGGATCACCGCCGCCTGCAGGTCCATATCGGGCCGTGCTGTGGACGTTTCGGTTTGTGCAGCCTTGTGCTGCGTATGTGCCTCCTGGCAGGAAACCAGGGCACCGACTAGTAGTACAGTCAATGACATTGCGTAAAAAGGGGTTTTTAAGGAATTGATTTTCAAGGTTTTCATGATCTCATTAGTTTTAAATTGATACTTTTGATTTATCCAGGATACAAAGTTCGGGCGGGCCATGGCGCATGTCCTGTCGTTGAGCGTCGCGGCGGTGTCGAGCAGCGTCTCCCCCTTGGCGATGGAGGA
>CAZUZE010000363.1:0-2453 GCA_964624565.1 uncultured Robiginitalea sp. | reverse complement strand
TTGCTCTTGGCCACGTTTGCGCTGAAGCGCTGTATAAATTCCTGCAGCTCCTTTGCCTTTTCCTCCGCTTTTCGGTTCTGCTGGGCGCGCTGGCGGGCGGCCAGCTGGCTGCTCTCGTACCAGAAGGTGTAGTTCCCGCTGTGCATGTTGATCTTGCCAAAGTCGATATCCGCGACATGCGTACATACCGCATCCAGGAAATGACGGTCGTGGGAAACGACAATAACCAGGTTTTCATAATCGGCCAGGAAATTCTCGAGCCAGTTGATGGTTTCGAAATCCAAGTCGTTCGTCGGCTCGTCCATCACCAGGACATCCGGGTTGCCGAACAGGGCCTGGGCGAGCAGGACCCGCACTTTCAACTTCCCGTCCAGGTCTGACATGGGTTTGTAGTGGAGGTCTTCGGGAATCCCCAGGTTTGAAAGCAGGGCCGCGGCATCGCTCTCCGCGTTCCACCCGTTCATTTCCTCAAAGGCCACCTGCAGCTCCCCAATCCGGTCGGCATTGGAATCGTCGTAATCCGCATAGAGGGCATCCATCTCCTTCTTGATGGCAAAAAGCGGCTTATTTCCCATGATCACGGTTTCCAAAACCGGATGTTCGTCGTACGCATTGTGGTTTTGTTCCAGGACCGACATCCGCTTCCCCGGCTCCAGGATGACCCTCCCTGAGGTAGGATCCACTTCCCCGGCCAGGATTTTCAGGAATGTCGATTTCCCAGCCCCGTTGGCACCGATAACACCGTAGCAGTTCCCGGGCGTGAAGGTCACGTTGACCTCATCGAAGAGAACCCGTTTTCCGAACTGAACTGAGAGATTTGAAACTGAGAGCATGCTGTGTCCTTTTAAATTTCCGGCAAAAATACACAAAATTAAACGGGCAGGGCTGTAAATCCGGTTCTTATGGGGTGGACCTTACAGGGCGTTAAGACACTTTTAACTAGCTATTAACAAGGGGCATATACCGCTTTCTTTAGCTTTGTTATGGTTTTATGCAGCAAGATTGTATGATAAGATTTTTACCCATCCTTTTATTGTTGATAGTATCCGGCTGCAAGCAACCAGCTGAAATAAGTAGCCCAGTGGTAATATCGGGCGAGATCGTAAACCCCACGGACACCTACGTGATCCTCTTCAAGGGCGAGCAACCCATCGATTCGGCGAAACTCGACGCCCAGAACCGATTTGTACTGCAGGTCGATTCCCTGGAAAGCGGGCTTTACAACTTCTTTCACAGGCCGGAGTTCCAGTACATCTATTTGGAGCAGGGGGATAGTATCCAGATCCGCCTGAACACCGTTGCCTTTGATGAATCCCTCGTTTTCTCAGGGTCGGGGGAAGTGGTGAATAACTTCCTTATCGATTTCTTCCTCGAATCCGAGAGTGAGGAAAACCTGATCCGCGAAGCCCTGATCCCCATGGAGCCCGAGGCTTTCAGTACCAAGCTGGACTCCCTTAAAATGCGTAAGTTGGCCCATCTTGAAGAACTCAAAAAGGAGTTCCCGATCACAGAAGGGGCCTACCATACAGCCCGCTCCAGCATCCTGTACAAAACTTATTACTACAGGGAAAAATATCCGTTCTGGCATCGGCAGCTCACAGGGGATGCCAAAGGGTTGCACGACCTCCCGGAGGATTTTTATGCCTATCGGGATGGGGTTTCCTATGACGATCCCAGCCTGACATTCCTGAAGCCCTACCACGATTTTATGATTTACCATATTGGGAACCTGGCTTATATGGGCTGCCAGAAGGCCTGTGAGATCAAAGAGGACGGCATTGGGAACCAGCTTCACTTCAACCAGCACCAGCTCCAGCTCATAGACAGCCTGGTCACCGGGGATGAGTTGCGCGACAACCTCTTCCGGACCGTCGCGTTTGACTATTTGCTCAAATACGACCGGGAGGAGAACCTGGAGCTGTTTATGACAGAATTCCACAAACGCTCGGAGAACAACCGTCACTTCAGTGAAATCGAAGCCCTGAGCGAAGCCATCCGGAACCTGAGCCCTGACCGCGACATGCCCGGACTGCTCGTCGAGGATGCGGACGGCCAGATGCGAAGCCTGAAGGATATCGCAGCCGGAGGCCCTGTTGTCTTTTATTTCTGGTCCGGACCCCAGCAACAACACCTCGCCAACATCACCCGCAAGGTGCGCTCCCTGAATGAGGAATACAGGGGCTACAGGTTTGTGGGGATCTGCCTTCGAACCGAAAAGGCACGTTGGAAATCCATGGTCTCCACCTACGGGCTCGCCCCGGAAGACCAGTATTGGGCCGAGGACTTTGAAGACTTCGCGCATACCCTGGTGGTCTACAACCCCTACAAGAGCATCGTGGCGCGGAATGGGAAAATCGTGGACGGTTTTGCCAACCTGAATACATCCTTCTGAGGGGTTCAGGCAGTCTTTTTCACCCCTGTCCTATACATTATTTATCCGCTTTCTTTGTGCT
>CAZUZE010000362.1:0-2461 GCA_964624565.1 uncultured Robiginitalea sp. | reverse complement strand
CGTCATTTTCAGAAAGGTCGAAAACCTCGATCCCATCCCCGCTGGGGTCGTCATTCTTAAACAGGTCCACAGGCTGTCCGGGTTGGATCTCGGGAACAAAACAGCTTACCCTCGCGAACCAGCCATCATATGGGTTGGATACAGAACTTTGGGTTGAGCTGAAGGTCACAGTCAGGCATCCCCGGGGATTTCGCTGGGATGCCTGCACGAGGGTTTGTTCAAATCCTGAGGCCACGATGTTGGTGATGGTCAGCAGGAGTGGAGCGTTATCGGAATCTCCGTCATAGACCCTTAGGAAATCGTTGGCCTTTATATCAGCTGACAGAAAGTCGATTTGAATCCGGTCGCCAGGCGTATCGGGACAAAAAGTAATGATGCCATTTTCATTGTTCTCGTAGGGATTGGGCCCACCGCTGTCGTAAAAGTTTGCCGAACATGTCGGGACCGTGACCTCAAACCCGGGGCTATTGTTCCGGCGGGGCATATTGATGTTCTCCGATTGTCCGCTCAGTACCGGTCCGCTCAGCAAGATCATAAAGAAAAGACACCTCGAGATCACAATCATCCCAGTTAGAGGCTCAGAGGCAGCCCTGAGCTGTTTTGAGCATGTAGGAAAAGCGAAAGATACAGCCCACAGGGCATTCTACATAATCCTTCCATTGAAGTGAACCTGGACAGGCCTTTGCTGAGGGTCAAACAAATCGAAGCCTGTAGTTCGCGCAAATTTCGGCGACTTTTTGCAGGTCTGGCGGGCCAGCAGGCAATTTTGCAAGTTCTTCGAACATATCCTCCAGGCCGGCCGGAAAAATACTGAGCATGGCACGTGCCTTCTGGTTGCCCACTACCCTCCAGGAGTGAGCAACACCCCTGGGGCAGAATACCAGGTCCCCGGCTTCCAGGATTTTGTTTTCATCCCCGAGGGTCATCTCCACCCTGCCTTCAAGTACCTGGAATACTTCATCTTCATTTTCGTGAATATGCTTTGGGATGCCCACGCCCGGATCGTTGTACTGTTCAATCAATGTGAAGCGACCGCCCGTGTCTTTCCCGGTCAGTTTTATGGTCTGCTGGTCACCGATGACATTGAGCACAGTTCCCTGTGTACGAAGCACTACTTTGGGGTTGGGGCTACCGGGATTCTCTGGGACTGTGTTAGGTGTTTGTCGGCTCATTCTTGCTTCTGTCAGTGTGTTGATTTGTTGCTAAGGCCCAAAAGTTAAAGAAATATCTTTGATCTGAACAACGGACCGGCAGGGGAACTGGCCCTTCAATATAGGGATAAATCCGGCACTTCTACCGGGAGCACAGCCGGTGTCCTAATTATTTCGGGTTTGAATACGTCCTGGAGAATCGGCCAGGCATCCTCCTCTTTTTCCATGCCAACAGGCATTCCCCCGGCTCATGGGGGTGCCGTCTTCATGAAAGAACTCGTCACAGGCGCCTTCGCCTCTTCAAATTCCCTGGTTCGCCCTTCGACAATTTTCGCCTCAGCCTCAAGGTCAGATTTACGCCCCCACCTGGATTTCACCGGAACCGGCCCACGGTTTTTCAGGTTGGTCCGAGCAGGCCATTCCAGATAACACTGGGGTACAAACAAATACAGCTTTTGTTTTCATATCGACCTAATTTGGGGATGGAATGGTTTCCCAATACACGGATCCCCATGGCGGAGGCACTCCTCCTATTGGGGGAATACCCCCCGGGACACAGAACCGTGCGTTTAATTCTGCTGTCAATGGCCGGGATATTCAAACTTCGCCCGCAGTTCTTTAGCACGTTCCAGGGGCGGGTCCTGCCACAGTTCTTTATGGGTAGTCCTGATGATCGTCGAATCGAAGGGTTCGGTACTGTTCCTGTATTCCAGTTCGAACGTTGCACCCCAATAGTCGAAGGCGTCCTGTATGATGTCGACGTAGGACTGTTCAATCGTATTAATCGCAGGGTCGCCCACGGGTTCTTTTTCAAAATCGGGCAGGGCCTTATAGGCAAAAACAGGCCCGCCTTTGATCTCGTAATCCGCAATCTGCCCGCTTACGTCAAATCGCTCATATCCCAGTTCCCAGGCATCGTAGGTCGGCAGGTCCGCTTCCGGGACAATATACAATACCCCGTTGACAAGTGCGTTTTGCTTTTCCCGGATGTTCAGGTAGTTCAGGTACTTTGGGTAAATAGTGTCCCCATCGATCAGGAGATAGTCCCGGTAATAGTTTCCGTCTGAACCCGCAACGGGAATCTCCGTTGGCCAGGCAAACGTCCACGACCGCTGATACCCTTTGAGATGTGCTGAGAGGAACGGGCCGTCGTACCGGCTGTTCAGGAGTCCGGTTTCTATAAAATTCCTGGAAGTCAGGGAGCCGTATCCAAACATCCCCACATGTCCGGCCGGGATTTCAAAGGTCTGTTTTTCTTGTTGGCAGCAGGTCATAAACAGTATGATGGCGGTTAAGAGGGTCAGGTACAG
>CAZUZE010000361.1:0-2492 GCA_964624565.1 uncultured Robiginitalea sp. | reverse complement strand
TTCTACAGGTATTACAGAGGAGTTGAGGAGTTTTGGATTCGATACCGGGCGGATGAAAACCGGGACGCCCCCACGTGTAGACGGGCGAAGCCTGGATTACAGCAGGATGATCCCTCAACCCGGAGATCCGCAACCTGGAAAGTTCTCCTATCTCAGCACCCCGGTTCTCGGTATTCAGCGGGAGTGCCATATGACCTATACCAGCCCGGAAGTACATGACCTGCTGAGGGAGGGCTTCGACAGGAGCCCAATGTTCAATGGGCGGATCCAGAGCATCGGGCCCAGGTACTGTCCTTCGATTGAGGATAAGATCGACCGTTTCAGCGATAAGGAGCGTCACCAGATATTTGTGGAACCGGAAGGATGGGATACGGTTGAGGTGTATGTCAATGGCTTTTCCACATCCCTTCCCGAAGAAGTCCAGTTTACGGCCCTGAGGCGGGTAGCTGGGTTTGAAAACGTAAAGTTCTTCCGTCCTGGATACGCGATAGAGTACGATTATTTTCCGCCAACCCAATTGACACACACGCTGGAGACCAAGATTATAGAAAACCTTTTCTTTGCCGGCCAAATTAATGGCACAACGGGGTATGAGGAAGCCGGGGCCCAGGGGATTATGGCCGGGATCAATGCCCACCTCAAAGTACAGGGGAGCGCACCCTTTGTACTCAACAGGGACGAGGCGTATATAGGGGTGCTGATCGATGATCTGATCACGAAAGGCACAGAGGAGCCCTATCGGATGTTTACATCCCGGGCGGAGTACCGGACGCTGCTCCGGCAGGACAATGCGGACCTAAGACTTACGGAGCGCTCGTACAGGCTGGGACTGGCCTCAGAGGAGCGCATGAGAAGAGTGGAGGAGAAGCAGAACAAATCGGAAGAGTTGCTGGGCTTTTTCAGGAAAACCAGCTTTGTGCCCGAAGAAGTGAATCCGATCCTTGCCAGGCTTGATTCCAGTGAAGTTACCCAGGGGGACAAGCTCGTGAAGATATTTTCAAGGCCCAGGGTCCGAATGCAGCACATGCTGGAGCTCGAAAAGGTTTCTGCCTATATTGAGGAAAACGAAATGGATTCCGAAGTTCTCGAACAGGCAGAAATACAGGTAAAGTATGCGGGGTACATCGAAAAAGAGAAGGCAAATGCAGACAAGCTGCAACGGCTGGAGCACGTGAAGATCCCAAAGGACTTTGATTTTACAAGCCTCAGGTCCCTTTCCATAGAGGCCCGCCAAAAGCTGTCGGAGGTCCGGCCGGCAACGCTGTCACAAGCCTCCAGGATCAGCGGGGTGTCACCCAGCGACATCAGTGTTTTGATGGTGTTCCTTGGCCGATAGTTCCACGTGGAACACTCAAGCCGGCAATGGCCCGGAATCGGGCGTGTTTTTGAAAAATGGCACGAACCACTATTTTTAAATCGCGAATGAGGAAATCCATAGATGGCAAACCCGAAAGAGTATAGTGTGACCGATTACCTGGTGTCAGGAGAGCAATTCCGGTTGCTTTGGAATGAAGAGTTTCATTGTTACCAGACAGATCCCGTCCCCGACAACCTTCCCAAATATTACGACAGCACAGAGTATATTTCCCATACGGACCGGTCGGATACGCTAATGTCGGGCATGTATCAGCGCGCAAAGCGTCTTAACCTGCGGCGCAAGCTTCGGCTGGTTTCACGGCATTGCGAGGGAACCGGAAGGATTATGGACATTGGGGCAGGGACGGGGGATTTTGTGAAATATGCCCAGGACAGGGGCTGGGAGGCCTACGGTGTAGAGCCCAATGAAACCGCCCGGGAACGCGCCCATGATAAAGGGATTGCCGTATACAGCAGCATCTCCGTACAAAAGCATGCGGTCTATGATGTCATCACCATGTGGCATGTTCTGGAGCACCTTCCCGATCTGGAAATGCAGATCCGTGAGATTTCGATGACCTTGAAGCCTGGAGGATGCCTTATCCTCGCGGTGCCAAATTATAAATCCCTGGACGCAAAGTATTACAAAGCCCACTGGGCTGCTTTTGATGTCCCAAGACACCTCTGGCATTTTTCAAAAGAATCAATAAAGCAGATTTTCTCCAGACACGGATTTGACCTGCAGGGCACCAAACCTCTTTGGCTCGACGCGTTCTACATCTCCTGGCTTTCTGAAACGTACAGGAAGAACAAACTGGCACCTCTATCGGGGGCAGCCATTGGGCTGGCTTCAAATTTCTACGGACTTTTCAGCAAGCAGTTCTCCTCCCATGTTTATATCCTCAAAAAGTCCCATCAGGCCGTTTAAGGCGCTGTAGCGCCGCGAAAGCGCTCGCCCGCCCTCGTGGCCGCCTCCTTGCGCGTTCCCCCGTTTAAAGCCGCTTATAGCTCCTCCTTTTTATAGAGCCTGTCTATGCTAAATAAGAATGGCATTGTCTAGCCAAATGGCTGCTGCAGGCATCCCACAAATATTATTTCATTTAGAGCCGGCAAGCCAAAAAGCTTTTCTACTTTTG
>CAZUZE010000360.1:0-2519 GCA_964624565.1 uncultured Robiginitalea sp. | reverse complement strand
CAGCGGGGATTATTTCATCACCAATACACTTGGGTACCTGGGGAAGTATCAGTTCGGAATAGGAACGCTCCAGCTGATGGGGGTTTACAACGCCACAAAATTCCTGAAAAGCCCCGAATTGCAGGAGCGCGTTTTCGAGACGAACCTCTCGAGGAACAAATGGATCTTACGCCGAGATATCCCGAGGTTTGTCGGAAAGAAAATCAAGGGGGTCGAGATTACCGAATCCGGAATCCTTGCCGCGGCGCACCTGGCGGGCCCGGGAAATGTCAAGAAATACCTCAATACCTGGGGGGCGCACGACCTTGCCGATGCCTACGGCACGACCATAACGCATTATATGGGGAAGTTCAAAGGCTATGACACCTCTTCCATACTGCCGAGGAGGAACCCCAGGGTACATTAGAGTTTTCAGGGCCTACCCCTGAATGGCGAAAATCGCGGGGCGCTTGTGCAGTTCCGGTACCCTGCCGGCCCACTGGTGAACCCTCAGGGTCCGGATAAATTCCGTCTTAAGGGTGATGTCCGACGCGATACAGAGCCGGGTATCCCCCTGAAGGGTCTTAAGGAGCTCCGGGACAAGCTTGTCGTTCCGGTAGGGGGTTTCCATAAAAAGCTGGGTCTGTCCCAGTTCCCGGGATCGTTTTTCCAGTTGCTTAATGGCCTTCCTGCGCTCGGCAGCCTCTATGGGGAGGTACCCGTTGAAGGCGAAGTTCTGCCCGTTCAGGCCGCTGGACATCAGGGCCAGGATAATGGACGAGGGCCCGACCAGGGGAACCACCTGGATGCCTTTCTCGTGGGCCAGGCTCACAATAACGGCTCCCGGGTCGGCTATGGCCGGGCATCCGGCCTCCGACAGCACGCCCACGGGTTTCCCGTTCAGGCAGGGGTTGAGGTATTCCGGAAGCATCCCGGCCTCGGTAAATTTGTTCAGCAGGGAAAAATGGAGCATCCCCTGGGACTTGCGGGGGGTGATTTTCTTTATAAACCGCCGGGCCGTCTTCTCATTCTCCACGATAAAATGGTCGATCTTCTCCACTGCCTGCTTGATGGTCAGGGGGAGTACTTCCAGGGGTTCGGTTTCCCCCAAGGTTGTCGGGATCAGATAGAGTTTCCCGAATTCGGAGGTCTTGGAGTTCATAGATGCTCAGTTTCTGGAGAGGAGCGGCAGGAGCCGGTCCGTGGCCTGGTCGATCAGTTCGAAAACGTGCCGAAAGCCTGAGGGCCCGCCATAATAGGGGTCGGGTACTTCGCCCTCGCCCATTCCGGCCAATTCCAGGAGCAGATGCAGTTTCATCAGGTCGCGCTCATCGCGGGCCAGCTCCTGCAGGTGCCTCAGATTTTCCCGGTCCATGGCCAAAATATAGTCAAAATTGTCAAAATCCCCCTGAGAAAACCGCCTGCAGCGCTGTCCGCTTATATCGATTCCGTTGAGGGCTGCGATTTGAACCGACCTGGGATCCGGGGCCTTTCCGATATGATAGCCAGCAGTACCGGCCGAATCGACGTGGATTTCAGAGGTGTCCACCTTGGAGGAGAGGATCCCTTCGGCCAGGGGCGACCTGCAGATGTTTCCCAGGCAAACCATTAATACCTTGACGGGCATCCGGGGGTCAGGAGAATTTTTTGTTCAGGTCATCGATGTATTTGCGGAACTGCTTGTCCGTTTCCGCCAGGTTGTCCACCGTCTTGCAGGCGTGGAGTACTGTTGCGTGGTCCCGTTTGCCGATTTGGGACCCGATACTGGCCAGGGAAGCCTTGGTGTATTTCTTGGCAAAGAACATGGCCAGCTGCCTCGCCTGCACAATATGCCGCTTCCTGGTTTTGGACTGCAGGGTGGCCACATCCATTTCAAAATAGTCGGATACCACTTTCTGGATGTAGTCGATGGACACCTCCCTCTTGGTGTTTTTGACGAATTTCTCAACGACCTTCTGGGCCAGGTCCAGGGTGACCTCTTTTTTGTTGAAGGAGGACTGGGCGATCAGGGATATGATGGCGCCCTCCAGTTCCCGGATATTCGTTTTGATGTGCTTTGCCACGTAATCGATGATCTCATCGGGCATTTCCACCCCATCCCGGTAGAGTTTGTTCTTCAGGATGGATACGCGGGTCTCGTAATCCGGGGGCTGCAGTTCCGCGGACAGGCCCCATTTAAACCTCGAGAGCAGCCGCTGTTCGATATCCTGCATATCCACAGGGGCCTTGTCGGAGGTCAGGACAACCTGCTTGCCGTTCTGGTGCAGGTGGTTGAAAATGTGGAAGAAAACGTCCTGGGTCCCTGATTTTCCGGAAAGGAATTGTACGTCGTCGATCAACAGGACGTCAATCAGCTGGTAGAAATGGATAAAGTCGTTCCGGGTATTCTTCTTGACCGATTCGATGTACTGCTGGGTGAATTTCTCCGCAGAGATATAGAGCACGGTCCGATCCGGGTATTTGTCCTTGATCTCGACCCCTATGGCATGGGCCAGATGGGTTTTCCCCAGTCCGACCCCCCCGAAAATAAGCAGGGGGTT
>CAZUZE010000359.1:0-2524 GCA_964624565.1 uncultured Robiginitalea sp. | reverse complement strand
ACTACGATGAAGACAGGGTCTATCCCAGTGACATCCGCAAGGTGATCCAGTGGTACAACCTCCTTGTGGAGCGTGATCTGGCGACGTTTGCCGAACCTGAATCCAGCTCCGCCGACGCGGCAGGGACTCCCGGGGGTGAAGAAGAAGCCCCTCAATAGGGGTAATGCACCCGGCACAACCCTCCACGTCTTGAAGCGGCCCTATCCATAGAACCCGGAGCGGGGTCCTCAGCCAAGGGACCGTGAATATGAGGGCTATCTGGTCCGGTTTCCGTACCAGGGTAGCAGGGAGTCCGGTTCCTGCCACGGAACTTTTTCCGAGGGGTAAAATTGAATGTCCATCCTCTTAAAATACGGGGTTTGCCGGGCCAGCCTTAGTTTGTATTCTTCCCAAGAACGCCCGGCCGCTTCCGACCATCCCAGCTCGGCAATTCCCGCAAGGCGGGGAAATGCCAGGTATTCCAGTTCTGAAATAGTGCTTATGGTCTCCGACCATAGCGGGGCTTCTATCCCCAGGATGTCCTTTTTGGAGATTTTTTCCGAATAGGTCCCCGGATCCCAGTTGTAGGCGTTGTCCACCGGAACATACGCGGCCCAGTGGAGCCCGAATTTGGAAATGCTGTCGTAGGACATGTCCAGGTAGGCCCTCCGGGCAGGGGACATCAGCACCTTCATACCCTGGGCTACTGCCTTTTCAGCGTTTTCCTCTTCCTGCCAGTATTGTGCAACTACGCCTGAATCCAGTGCAACAGTGGCCACCTCGTCCCACCCCACGGGAATTTTGCCGTATTTCCTGACGATGGGAACCACCCTTTTGATAAAATAGTCGTAATCCGCGGGTTTGGTGACGTGGCTTTCATCCCCTCCGATATGGAAATAGGGGCCTGGGCTGATGGCCGAGATTTCACGGACCACATCATCTATAAATTGGTAGACTGTATCCTTGCGCGTGTCCAGGGTGCTAAACCCGACCTGCATGCCTGTATAGGGCTCAGGGGTTTTTCCGTTGCCGTTCAGCACGGGGTAGGAAACAGAGGCCGCATTGGTATGCCCGGGCATGTCCACTTCCGGGACCAGGGTGATGAACCTTTCGGACGCATAGGCGACAAGGTCCCGGAATTCCTCCTGGGTGTAATAGCCCCCGGCTCCCCCTCCGACTTCCGTTTGCCCGCCGACCTCGGTGAGCCTTGGCCAGGAGGTGATCTCGATGCGCCAGCCCTGGTCGTCGGTCAGGTGCAGGTGGAGGTAGTTCATTTTATAATAGGCCATGACATCGAGAAATTTCTTTACGTCTTCCACATCGAAAAAATGCCTGGCGACATCCAGCATGCTCCCCCGATAGCCATAGGATGGCGCATCCCGAATGGTCCCACCGGGAACCACCCATACGGGGTAGGGGGCCAGGGTGTCGTTGGCGGCCCCTGGTATCAGCTGCCGCAGGGTCTGTGCGCCCCGGAAGGCCCCTTCGGCTGTGGTGGCCCTGAGCAGGATGCTATCCGTTTTTATCTGCAGTTCATACCCTTCCTGTGGCATGCCGGGCACCTGTTCCAGGTAGATGCCCCGAAAGGGGCCTGTGTCCGGCTCGGGATTCAGGGGAGGTGCCATCCCGGTTTGCCTTCCGATTTCACCCGACAGGAAGGCGCCCACTCCGTGCAGGGAATCATTGCCTTGTCCGGTGTAAACCGCACTGTATTTATCAACGGGGAAAGCATCCCCGGAACCCGCAAGCTCCTGAGGTCTGGGGATCAGGGGTGCGGAAGCCAGGTCCGTATCGGGCAATACCAAATCGGGCAGTGTCGGCCCCTGTGAGCACCCGGTGAGGAGGGTGGTTAGGAAAAGGGCCCGCAGTACAGTAGCCACGGGCATATTGGATTTGAAATGTATCATTGGGTTACAGGTTTTTCATCGTACATAAAAGGGGCCAGGACAGCTTCCCATATATCGTATCCGGAATCGTTCATGTGAAGGTCGTCGTCAATAAAAAGGGAGGGGTTTACATCCCTGCCGGTCAACATCGGGTTCCATACATCGGCGAAGGCCCTGCCCGGCTGCCCGACGGCCCATCGTTCGAGTTTTCGGTTCAGCCTGCGGTATTTCCTGCGCAGGTTCCACCGGCTGATACTGGGTTTGGCAGCGATAAAAACCACCGGGACCTCCGGGTAGCGTTCTGCAATCCGCCCGGAAATCTCCTGCAGGGTCTTTAGGACCTGCCGTACTTTTTTTCCTTCGGCCAGGTCGTTGTCGCCTTCGTAGATAAAGACTTTTTCAGGCTGGTAGTCCAGTACCAGTGGTTGCAGGTAATACAACAGGTCCGAGGCCCGGGAGCCGCCAAATCCCGTATTGAGGATTTTCTGATCCGGAAAGCGTTCCTGCAGGTCTTCCCACATGCGGATGCTCGAACTGCCGGTAAAGAGGGTGACCGGCTCTGAGCCATCCCAGAGGCTGTCGTTCTTTTCCTTGACCTGGCCGACCTCGGCTTCGAAATCCAGGACCTCCTGGGCCGAAAGGCGCAGGGGGGTACCCGC
>CAZUZE010000358.1:0-2527 GCA_964624565.1 uncultured Robiginitalea sp. | reverse complement strand
CTGAGATCCCGCAGGTTCACCAGGCACCCGGGGCAACCCCCTAATCGAACAGCCCTTCTGCCACAGACACCGTAAGGTTCTCGGTATTGAGCAGGACGGCGGCCTGGCCTTCCGTTTTGGGCAGTTCATAGGTGTAATAAAACCGCATCGCGTGGATTTTGCCCTTGTAGAAGCCGGGTTCCCGGGTGGTATCCCCACCGGAGAGCGCCTCGTGCGCGTGCAGGGCGATGTCCAGCCACAGCCAGCCGACCAGGATGTTCCCGAAGAACTCCATAAAGACGGTGGCATCGGCCAGGAAGCGCTCGTAATTCCCCTTCCCGGCATAGCCCATAAGGTAGCCCAGCACCTTTTTCATCAATTCGGTTTTCCCGCCCAGTTGGGCCGCATAGGGCTTCAATTCCTCGATCGCCATCGCGGCGCGGATTGTACTGCCCATTTCTTCGGCCAGGTAGGTCAGGGCGACCCCCTGGTCCATGGTGACCTTGCGCCCGAGCAGGTCCATGGACTGTATGCCCGTGGTCCCCTCGTAGATGGAGAAAATCCGGATGTCCCGGTAGTACTGCTGCAGGATAAAGTCCGAGCAGAAGCCATAGCCCCCGAGTACCTGGACCCCGTTGCTCACGGCCTCGAGGCCTTTTTCGGCCGGGTAGGTCTTGGCCACAGGGGTGAGCAGTTCGAGCAGGCACTTGTATTTTTTGCGCCCGGCTTCCTCCGGGTGCGTCAGGGAAAGGTCCTGGTATTTTGAGGAGAGCAGCACCAGGCTCAGGGCGCCCTCCACGATCACTTTCTGCGACAGGAGCATCCTGCGCACGTCAGGGTGCTCAATGATCAGGGTCTGGTCTTTGGACACGTCTTTTTTCCCGGTGCCCGTCAGCTTCCTGCCCTGGGGGCGTTCCTTGGCATAGGCCAGGGAAGCCCGGTAGGCCGCCATGGCGATGGCCGCGGCCCCGCGTCCCACGGCGATGCGCGCCCCGTTCATCATCAGGAACATATATTTCAGGCCCTGATGGGGTTCCCCCACCAGCCAGCCCCGGCAGTCTTTCTTGTCCCCGAAGGAGAGGTGGGTGGTACAGTACCCCCGCTGCCCCATTTTCTGGAAATCCCCCACGGTGTTTACGTCGTTAAAGACGAGGCCGCCCCCTTCAGCGGGCCGGTTTTTGGGCACTACAAAGAGGGAGATCCCCTTTGTCCCTGCCGGGGCCCCTTCGATCCGGGCCAGCAAGAGGTGCACCACGTTTTCCACCCCTTTGTAATCCCCCCCGGAGATAAAGATCTTCTGTCCTGAAATCCGGTAGTGGTCGCCTTCCGGGAAGGCCGTGGTGACGATGTCGGAGAGGGAACTGCCGGCCTGGGGTTCGGTCAGGCACATGGTGCCGTTCCAGGCCCCTGTGAGCATATTGGGCACGTAGGTTTCCTTCAGGTGCGCATCCCCGAAATGCAGGATGAGTTCCGCCGCCCCGAAGGTCAGCCCGATATAGCCCGGCAAGTGGTTGTTGGCGGTCTCCTGAATATAGGCCGCTGCGGTGACCACGCTGTTGGGCATCTGCAGGCCGCCCACCTCATAGTCAAAAAGGGCCGCTGCCAGCCCCATTTCCCCTGCCTTTTCCATATAGCGGGGAACCTGGGCGTGCACGTGCACTTCCCCGTCTTCAAAATGGGCGGGGTGCGCATCCATTTCCTGGAAATAGGGATAGAGCTCTTTTTCCGAAAAGTCGGCCACGGCGTTGATGAAGAGGTCGACGGATTCCCGGTCGTAGTCTTTGAACCGCTCCTGTTCGAGGACCTCGTCCAGGTGGTGCACATTGTAAAGCAGGAATTTCAGGGTGTCGAGGTCGAGGTATCGGGAAGCCATGGGCGTCGGTTTTGGTGATGGTCTACTAAGATACTAGATAAAATGCATGCATAGGACTTCTGGGGTTTTAAATCGGCTTTTGGGGATTCTCCCGGGCCTGGGGGAACATTTACCGGGGTGTCCCTGGATTGCCCATGGCCCTGGCATGCATTCCTCCGCGCATCCGTTTTCGAAGCCGCTGGCAGGTCGCTTTGCTGCTGTCTTCCAAGCACTTTCTAGCCGGGGTATTCGAGCCGGCTTCCCCGCCCTGCTTGCGTTCCCTTTTCAGGCATTCCCAGAGAAGTGATAAGGCGGCCCATTTCAATTCCGTCTGCCTTCAGGCCCAGGCGCCTTGCGTGTGTTCCTTTTTTTGGCAGTTCCCATAGGTGAAAAAGCGGTCCGAATCAATTCCGCCTGCCCCCCGTTTGCATTTGACGAAATGAACCCTCGCGATTTCAAAATGGCATAAGACCTTAAGTCCGAATCACCCTGGCCAGAAGGAAGAGGCACCTCGCGTGTGGCGGCGTGGTTCCGCAGCGCTCGATGCGGCGTTGACCGACAAGAGCGAGACGCCCAAGAGCCGGTTGCGCGAAGGGATTATGTTCGACGATCAATGGGGCAAGTTCTCGGCAGTGGGAGACAGCGTGGTCTTTCACGCCGACGGTCATGAGGAACCGTTGGGTGTGCTGGAGAATC
>CAZUZE010000357.1:0-2542 GCA_964624565.1 uncultured Robiginitalea sp. | reverse complement strand
AGGAGCTGCGAAGAAGGAAACCGGGGATATGGGGCTTTCAAAAGGAAAGGGTACCAGGAAAAAGACTCCCGGCGGTACCGTGGTCAAATTTTCCCCTACCTGGGTCGTAAAGCACTCCAGGGACGCACCCGGGTATAAACTCGAATTGATCGACCGCATACGAAGCGGGGTAAAGAAAACGGAGTGGAAGCAGCTTATCAGCAGCATCGACTCCACCGAAAGGGAATTTGAGTTTGTCTTGCCGGTCTCCATCAGCAGCATGCAGAAAAAGGACGTCTACGGCAAGGAGACCTCGGAGCGGATCTATGAGCTGGCGAAACTCTACGGCCTGGGGTATGAAGTGTTTGATTCGAGGGAAGACTTTAAAACCTGGCTGATGACACCTTCCCCGGCCCTAGGGGGCAAGGTCCCCTTTGAGTTGCTCGACAGCAGTTTTGGATTTGACATGGTCGAAAACGAAATCCTGAGGATCCAGTACAACGTCTATAGTTGATGTACCTGTACAGAATTGCCAATGCCAGGTACAGGGAAACCACGCTCTCCGGAATAGGGGCTGAGAAAGTCGGGGGTCGGTGGAACCAAATAGGAACGAGGGCCGTTTACTGCTCCGAAAACGCCTCCCTGGCGCTGTTGGAGTACTATGTCCACTCCGATAATAGAGCCACACTTCCCAAGCGCATCCTCATCGCAAAGATCCACATACCCGATTCCTTTGAAATAGAGGAACTCAGGCCCCTGCCCGCTGCATGGAACCAATACCCTTATGCTTCCGAGACCACAGGGGTATTCACAAAGCGGGCCGCAAACCGGGATTTTTTTGCCCTCAAAGTGCCTTCTACCATTGTTGGGGTGGAATTCAATTACATCCTGAATCCGCTTTTCAGGGACTTTGGAAAAGTAGAAATCACGGAGTTTATCGACCTTCCTGTGGACAAAAGGCTGAAAAAGGTCAATTGACTGACCAGACCCTAAGGTGTATCCAGGGGTAAGTTCTCAAACGCCCCGCAAGGGTCGTATCCCCCTGTAAAACCCAAGCCATTTTAAATGCGGTGCCCATTACAAAGTGACCCGTTTCTGCCAGCCCCATTTTCAAACCCTGCAAATTATCCCAAACCGGAACTATTAAAATGCCCACTTGCACTGCCAACTGCTTCTGCCAGCTGCTACTGCCCACTGCTATTGCCCGCTGCCCAATGCCGACACCAAATCTCAAACACTGAACCCACTTCGTATTAAAGAGGATTCTAATGGCATTACCGCGCTATAAAGCCCGCTTTGATCCCGTCTTCCAGAGTAAAGCTATCCCCAACAGACCCGACAACGGCATCTTCGCGATTCAGGCCCAGCGATCCTTTTATGGAGTAAAGCGCATTGATTCCCGTACAATGGGATCCAATTATTTTTGAAACCCCAAAATCCTTTAGTTTGCCCGCCGTCCAGCGCAGTTGCTCATCTGATGCCTGGACCAGGTGAAATCCGCCAATTATTGCAAAAACAGCTTTCTGATCAATGTTAGCGCGAACGTGTTCGAGGGTGTTTACCAGACCGGCATGCCCACATCCTGAAATTAAAACGACACCCTCTTTAGTCTGAATCGCCAGAGACTGGTCTTCGGGTATCGTGTCTTCCACAGTGCCATTCTCCGTTGCAATTCTGCCGTTTCCGGACCAGTTTCGCTCATCGTGTATCCGCTGTATCGGGCCTGTGATCCATACCCCTGGGTGCAATTCGTGCGGCTTTGAATAGACAATAAACTCGATGTTATCGGCTTCCAAAGTTTCTTTAGTCGCCAAAAGGGTATTGTCGGAATTCACTCTTTTGCTGAAGATGCCTGCCCCCACGTGAATCCTTTTAAGGGCATTGGGGTTGCGCTTTTTTAACTCTTTTCTCAATGTGAGAAGCCCACCCGTATGATCCCAGTGATTGTGGCTTAAGAAGACGTCCTCGACATCGGATAGATCAATGCCCAGTTCTTCTGCATTCGTTAAAACCGTCTCCGGCCGGCCGCCTGTATCGAACAGTATTTTCTTTCCGTCCACCTCGATTAAAGCCGAATATCCCCATTCCCCAACGCCTTTCCCGTTTACCAGCATGGTGGACAGGGTGGTTACCTTTAATTGGGAAACGGGCTGGCTTCCCTGCTGCCCCATGCCTGTCGAGCTGGTCAGGATCATTAGGGTCAGGAGGATATGATGTCTCAGTATGGTCATATGGTTGATCATTTGATTCGGTATAAATAACCTTTAAGAAACTAAGATAGTCCATATCCCACGTACTTCTAACAGATAAAGACACTTGTGGACCCTCTTTTGCCTTTTGGTAAACGATACCAAAAAAAATGTCTGCTAAACGGGGAGTCCACTGAGGCTGCCCACTTCCAACTTAAATTGGAACGTCGGGGGTTGGCTTGGCTCCCCTCGTCTGACCCGGGCCAACCCTGTGCTGAAAATTTCCCTTTAGGAAGTATGTAAGATATGAATACTTCGGAGCCCTGGCCAAATTGATTTCCTTTATTTGCTTAACTTGACAGGAGCAATAACCA
>CAZUZE010000356.1:0-2554 GCA_964624565.1 uncultured Robiginitalea sp. | reverse complement strand
CAGGCGAAAGTAAATGGCGATGTTATGATCCTTTCGGTAACCCATAAACAGGAATTTACAGACAAGCTTGAAAAGCCCGGAGGACTTTCAGAACTGGAAGCGGAATCGGCCAAAATTGAACATGAAATTTCCCTGTTGACGGCAAAAAAGGAAAGCATTGAGGAGGAAATAGAATTCTTTACCACCAACAGGAATATCGGTGGCGATGAGGCACTGAGCCTAGAGTCCTTCAGGCAAATCTCGGAGTTTTACAGTCGCAGGATGTACCAGCTCAAAGTGGATTTGCTGGAAACCGGGGCGAAAATCGAAAAGCAACGCACATCCGCATCTGAACTGCGAAATGAGATCAGTTTACTTTCTAGTACGAAGAACTTTGCAGGGGGTTCGGTCCTGATCAAAGTTCAGAGCACCGGGAGGAAGCCCCTTGAAATAGGACTTTCTTATTTGGTCAGGAATGCAGGCTGGTTGCCATCCTATGACATTCAGGCCACTGACGTCAACAGCCCGGTCAGCCTGGTTTACAAGGCCAACATACGACAGGACACCAAAGTAGACTGGGATGATATAAAGATCAGGTTGTCCACGGCCGATCCGAATATTTCAGGGGTTAAGCCGGAACTGAAGACCTACTACCTCGATTACACGACCCCGCCCCCTATGTATGGGAATACGATAAAACAGGTTTCCGGGGTCGTTATGGATGAGGACGGGGTACCGCTCCCGGGGGCCAGTGTAATTGTAGAAGGCACCACAATCGGGACACAGACCGATTTCGACGGCAGGTATTCCCTGACCCTCCCGGACCGGCAATCCAGCCTGGTCTTCAGCTATATTGGGTATGTAACCCTCAACAAACCCGTATACAGCGAGACTATGAATGTAATGATGTCAGAAGACTACCAGGCACTGGAGGAGGTCGTGGTTGTCGGCTACGGCTCGAAGGCCAAAGCAAAGCGCAGTGAAGCGGTAGCGGAAGCAGATATGGGTGAACCAGACCCTGTTATTCCTTCTTCCCCTTTGCCCGTAGCGCAGTTTCAAAGACAAACGGCTGTGGAATTTGACATTGACATTCCCTTTTCGGTACCCTCAGACAACACCTCTTACAGCCTGAAAATCGCCACCTACCAGGTGCCGGCAGAGTACAAATATGTGAGCATTCCCAAAGCGGAACCCTCTGTATACCTCACGGCCGGCATTCGGGACTGGGAAAAATTCAATTTGCTCGAAGGTGAGGCAAATCTGTTCTTTGAAAACACCTTTGTGGGCAAAACCATCCTGGACCCGCGCAATGCCTCCGACACCCTTGAACTCTCACTGGGACGGGACGACAATATTGTGATCTCGAGAAAGAAGATCACCGATTACAGTTCCACTAAATTCATCGGCTCCAAAAAGGAGGAGACAAGGGACTGGGCGATCAATATCAAGAACAACAAACGCGAAAAGGTACGCGTGGAGGTTTTTGATCAAATCCCCGTCTCCACCCTGGATGAGATAAGTGTGGAATTACAGGAAAGGTCTAAGGGGAGCGTCGATAAAGACACCGGGTATGTTAAATGGGACCTCGACATAGGACCGGGCCAGACAGAGGAGCTAAGGTTAAAGTACGCCATAAAGTACCCGCGGAACAAAAGGCTCTATATCGAATAGGATTTTCTAGGGCCTTCGGAAACCAGGGCGCCCACAAAGACCCGTGGAGGAGTATCGGGAAAAGGCCGTTGGCCATTTAGCCCGGTCAGGCTACCAGCGGAAAGGGCGGAACCCCAGGCCGAACTCCACCCAGTCGGCGGCAAAGCCCAGGGTTTTCAGCCCCACCTGCGCATAGGCCCATTTGCTGATGTCATACCGGATCGCAGGCCTGAGGAACAGTGCTTCCTTGCCCAGCTTTTCAGTAAGGTAGGTGCCCCCGTGCAGCAGGGTGGTAAACCGCCAGAACATAAAGTCATATCCGGCATGTACCCCGATGAGGTCGTTTTTGCCCCCGCCTTCCGGAAAGGTTTCCTTAAGGCTGTTGTCGACAAAGTAATCCACCCCCACCGAGACGCTGTGCATGTTATTGAACTTATGCTGGTAATCGAGGACCAGGGAAAAGGTCCCGTAGCGCGTATCGGTGCCGGCCCCTTCTTCAGTCTGCACCGTGCCAAGGGCAGCGTATACATTGATGCTCTGGTTTTGAGGCACAGCTTCATTTGGGGTTTTCGCCGAACGCAAATAGCGGCCCTGAAGCCGCTGCCCCGGGTAGGCCGATTTGTCCACCCTGTGCTGGTCTGCATTGTAATGGTAGCGCAACCCAAGATTCAGGCCGAGCATGTTGAGCCCCCAGTTGGGGGTAAAACTCCTCCCATTGCTGAAGTGGGAGAAATCAATCCCGTAGGTCAGGTCCATTTCCGGGGTCCAGCGATATGCAAAGCCGAAGTTGAGGTTGAAGTAGACCGCCATACGCGCCCCAATCGCATCGTTCAGCGGGTTGTTCTCAGGGTCAAAGGGCTCCAGGTTATAGGTCAGGCCCAGGGAGGGCTCCACGGCAAACTGGTTCCTGCGGGAGGGGTTGCTG
>CAZUZE010000355.1:0-2556 GCA_964624565.1 uncultured Robiginitalea sp. | reverse complement strand
AAATCCCACATCAGTATCGGCACAGGAGTTCAGTACCCGCCCCGAATACTTCAGGGAAACCGACGAAACCATTACGGCCCAGTTTGAATTTCCGGGTGGCACCATGGGGCAGATGATGACCTCCCACAACGCCAGTGCCAACCGCCTCTACGCTTCCGGAACCCGCGGATGGTTTGAACTGGCCCCGGCTAACAATTACGGGCCATTGGCTGGCCGGACCTCAGAAGGGCCCATATCCTTCCCGCACGAGAGTCAGCAAAAACTCCAGATGGATGACTTTGCCAAACACATCCTTTTCGGCAGCCCCAATGTCGCTCCCGGGGAGATGGGCAGGAGGGACATGGTCATCGTCGAGGCCATCTACCGCTCCATAGCGGAAGGGGGGCGTAAAATTCCCATTGACCTGCCTGAAGGGTACGGTTTCGCGAAGCCGTGACCCCATCGCATTCCCCAGGCACTGCACCTGTCAATTCCAGGCCGTGATGAGCCGGGAGCGCTCATTCGGGGTTTCAGCAAGGGGTACATACGGGAGGCCTATTGGAATTTCTCAAACACCCCCAGCCCGAAGAGGGCAAAGTCATATTTGACGGGGTCTGCAGGGTCCAGCCTGCGAAGGGCCCTGTCCAGTTCCTCCACGGCCCGCGCGTCATTTTGTTTGCGCTTAAGCAGGCCCAGGGAACGCGCCACTTTTCCGGAATGCACATCCAGGGGGCAGGAAAGCTGGGAGGGTTTCAGGCGGGTCCAGAGTCCGAAGTCCACCCCGGTATCGGGGGGGCGGACCATCCAGCGCAAAAACATATTGAGCCGTTTGGCGGCAGAACCCCTTGAAGGGTCTGAAAAGTGTTTCTCGCTTCTCGAAGGGTGGGGGATTTCAAAAAAACACCGCCTCACTTCCGGGATCGCCCCCTGCAGGCCCGAGGCACCGGCCGCAGCTATAAAGAGGGGCTCCAGCCCCCCGTACTTGCGATAAACATGCCTCAGGCTTTTTACAAATGTTTGGAAGTCAGTTCCATTGAAGGTGCGGTGCACAAACCCTTCCAGGGATTCCAGCTCCGCCTCACCGGCGTTCATCGCAAAGTCATAGGGGGATTCCCCCATGAGCGCCATCATCCGGTTGGCACTGGCGATGATGCTCTTCCGGTTGCCCCAGGCGATGGTGGCGGTCAGGAAGGCGGCAATTTCAATATCCTCCTTCTCCCGGAAACGGTGTGGGATCTGAATAGGGTCGGTGAGCAGGAATTCGCTCCGCTGGTATTGCAGGGTCTTCTCATCCAAAAATGCCTTAAGTTCTTCAGCAGTCAAGAGATGGGGATTCCGAGTTCATAAAGCACCAGCATGGGCACGATGAGGATGGCGTTATAGGCCATGTGAAAGCCTATAGCCCATAACAAACCGAAGCGAACCCGGAGAAAGCCGAGGATCAGCCCGATGACCAGCTGCGGGCTGATCAACACGAAGGATATGGGCCAGACTTCGGAAAGATTGGGGAAATTCCCCAGGTGTACCAGGGCGAAGGCCAGGGTAAACGCGTAAAATACCAGGGGGAAATAACCCGAATCCCTGAAAAACCACAATGGCCCCCTGAAAATCAGCTCTTCCAGCACCGGAGCCATGATGACAGCCATGGCCAGGACCCCGGCCGGAGAATACTTCTCAAGGATGGTGTCAAAGACGTGCTCCTCGAGGTTCCAGGGCCCGAGGTCCCCCAGGACCTTAATAAGGAGTCCCAGGCTGACGGAAATCCCCAGGGCCCAGAAGAGCAGGACAAGGCAGGTTTGTATCCGGTAAGCCCGGGAGGGATTGGGGTCTTCCCGGTATTGTGGCCTTTTAATGAAATTTATAAGGCTGCTATTCTTCATCTTCCCCGACGATCCTTCCATCCACCATGGTGAGTTTGCGGTCGGCCATGGCGGCGAGCTCTTCGTTATGGGTGACTACCACAAAGGTCTGGCCATACCGGTCCCGGAGCTTAAAAAAGAGTTCGTGCAGCCGGTCAGCACTTGAGGAATCGAGGTTTCCGCTGGGCTCGTCAGCCATGATGACCGATGGCCGGTTGATCAGGGCACGGGCAACCGCCACCCGTTGTTGCTCCCCCCCTGAGAGGGCAGCGGGCTTGTGGTGCAGCCGATGGCCCAGCCCCAGGAATTCCATATATTCCGCGGCCTGCTTCTCTGCAGCCGCCCGGTCGGTATTTTTGATAAATGCCGGGATACATACATTTTCCAGGGCAGTGAATTCCGGCAGCAGCTGATGGAACTGGAAAATAAAACCGATGTGCTGGTTCCGGAAGCGGGCAAGCCCTTTTTCGCTCATCCGCGTGATGTCCTCCCCGTCGATTTCTATGGTACAGGGATGTCCGGGGGAAGGGGTGTCCAGGGTCCCCAGGATTTGCAGCAGGGTGGTCTTTCCCGCTCCGGAAGCCCCGACCACCGAAACGATTTCACCTTTTTCTATCCGGAGGCTGACCCCTTTGAGGACTTCGACCTCCCCGTATGATTTGTGAATGTTTTCTGCCTGGATCATGGATCTGTTTCGCAGGGGGAAAGTACACATTCG
>CAZUZE010000354.1:0-2568 GCA_964624565.1 uncultured Robiginitalea sp. | reverse complement strand
TCCTGGGACAGCCCAATGGTCAGGGTACTGAGTATCAAAAATGCGCTGAAGGTGTATTTCATACTTTGGTTGTTTATTATCCCATTATCCCCGCTTTTCTAAGGGCTTCCCGGTATGCCTGGGGGGTGTCAATGTCGGTGATGGCCATCCCCGGCTCCAAAACCCGGCATCTGTTCCTTTGGGAGGCGATGAGTTTTTTGGCGCCCTTCTCCGAGGAAAGCTCCCTGAGGGAGTTCCAGTAAACCCTGGGGAACAGGGCGGGTACCCCGGCAAAGGGCCCATAATCCGATGCGATGATAGAGTCAGGGTGCTCCAGGTGCTCCCGTCTGATCCGGGCCAGATAAGCGGCCGTTACCAGGGGTTGGTCTACCAGTAGCACCAGTGCAGCCCCCGCATTGGGGTATTGCGCTTCCACCGCCTGGATTCCCGAGGCGAGGCTGGCCCCCATCCCTTCCTTCCACAGCGGGTTGTAGTGGATGCCCACACTGGTTTTGTCAAGCGCCTCTTCCAGTGCCTTATGATGCGCCCCTGTAACGACCAGGATTTCCCCCGCCCCTGAGGAAGTGGCGATTTCCAGTAGGTGCGTCACCACGGTGGTCCCGCCCCACGGCAACAGCGCCTTGGGTTGTCCCATCCGACGGGACGCCCCTGCGGCCAGAATAAGGGTGATTACGTCCTCCAAAATTGCGGAAAATTAACCTTAGGGGTGTCAGTAAGGGCAATGTCAGTACCTATGCACATCAGCCTGGACCTTAAAATTGCATTATTTGATAAACTGTGCCGGGTTCTTTTCAAAGGTGACTTTGCACCCGTCACAACAGAAGTACACCAGTTCCCCTTTGTATTCTACGATGTGTTTGGGGTTTTTTCGGGAAACGGGTACCTGGCATACGGGATTTATGTAGTATTCTTCGGCAAAGGCATCCCCGGCTCCCGAACCTGAGGGGTGCGCTGGTGCCGCCTCCCGATCTGGTACGGAAGTATGGGCGCCCGCCCTGCTGTTCCTGAATTCCGCAATTACTTCTGCCAGGATGCTTATCGCCACCTCGCTGGCCAGCTTCGCGTTGATGTCAAGGCCCACGGGGCTTCTAAGCCGGGTGATTTCACCCTCGGACAGCCCCTCTTTGGCCAGATGGGTCCTAATGTCCGACGCTTTCGCAGCACTGGCCACAAAACCAACGTAAGGTGCCCGGGTCTCCAGGGCCCGCCTCACCGCAACGTCATCATTTTCCCCCTGGGTGGTCACGATAATATAGGTGTTGGCCAGGTTCCTCAAAGGGGTAAAATCCACCTTGTCGTAAACCCTGTGTGCCCTTGGAAACATATGGGAATCCACCTCATTTGCCAGGACGGTGACCCTGAAATCGGCAGCTGCGGCCAGAGCCGCGAGTTTTCGGCCAATATTCGATTTGCCTACAATAATAATTTCTGGTTGGGATATCATGGGTTCTATGAGTATTTCGACGGTTCCCCTGCTCTGGCAGGACATGACGTAGTCTTTATAGGAAGGGGTTTCCACGGTCCCCCCTTCCGGGGAGATGCGGATCCTTCGAAATCGTCTGGATTTAATCACATCGAGGGCTTCCTTGATGACGATTCCCCGAACACAGCCCCCGCCTACCCAACCGATCATTTCCCCGGTTTCCAGTATAAGTGCCTTGTCCCCGATTTTCCCCGAACTCGGGGCAATACGGTCGACTACCTGGGCAACGGCGAAGTTTGCACCTTTCCCCAATTGTTCCTCTATGGCAAGTGTCAATTCGTTAAACATCCATCAGCAGTTTTTCCAGTTTTAACAGACTCTCCAGGTTATGGGCTGATTCAAAGGCGTCCAGGTGCGGCATCACGTTTACAATCCCTTTCTGTATGGGTTGGTAGTCCTTCATCCCCTTGAGCGGATTCAGCCATATCAACGTCCTGCACCTGCGGCGGATTCTCCCCACAGCTTCCTTCAATTGGGTGACACTGCCCGTTTCCAACCCATCACTGAGGATAACCACCACATGCTTCTGGCTCAAATACCTGTTGCCGTAGGAATCCAGGAATTCAGTGAGGGATTCGCCGATTTTTGTACCGCTCGACCAGGATCCCACATTCCGTCCTATTTCCTTCAATATCTGAAGCTCCTTATTGGCCCTGAGCATTGGCGTCACATGGGTCAGCTCCGTACTGAAGGTAAAGAATTCCAACTCTTTGAAATATTTTTTCAGCACAAGCACGTAGCGGAGGAGGTAATAGCTGTATGTGTCCATGGATCCGCTGATGTCCAGGATAAAAACGACTTTTCGCTTTTCCTTCCGCTTTTTCCGGTGGGCCAGGTCGAGCATCAACCCCCCTTTGGATATGCTGTGTCGTATCGTCCGGCGGATGTCGATCCTGCCCTTGTTCGCCTCTTCCAGGCGCCTTTTGAAGCGCATGCTCATCTGGTGGAACAACTCTTCAGCGAGTTCCTCCAGGCGTTCCTTGTCGGCGACGTCCACTTTTGAGAAGTCGGTCAGGCGCAGGCGCGCGTTTTCGTTGGCCCCTTTGGTTTGCTTCGCTTCCTTTTCCTCTTCTTTCGGCCTGGGT
>CAZUZE010000353.1:0-2575 GCA_964624565.1 uncultured Robiginitalea sp. | reverse complement strand
ACCAACGGCACCTGAATACCCTGTCTGAATTCCATCAAAACCGGGTCGGGAACCTGACCTGGCTGCTGACCCTGGTGCGGGACCCCGAAAGGCCTGTGGACCCGGTGGCATTTGGGAAACATACTGAACCCCTCTATTACAACGAATCCGCTGTCAGTTTTGACGCCTCTTTTGAAGCCTCAAAGAGCTCCGGGGCGTTTGACCGCTTTTCAAATAAAAAGCTCCTGAAACAGCTGGTTGAATACTATACCAACTTTGAGGATATTGAAGACATTCACACCGCTTCCCTGCGGTTTATAGAATCTGCCTTTGAACCCTTGATGGCTCCCCTTACCAACAGCTTCCTGACCCGTGAATCCGCCGGGGAGGTCCTTATAGCCGGCGGAAACACGGAGTTTTACGCCCTCCTGGAATCTGTGGAAGACCGGCGCCCCGGAAATGCCGAAAAGGAAATTGGGGCATTTTTACAGAGAACCGAGTTTGAGTCCTACCTGATCGGGGACCTGGGCCGTTCCTTTAACATGCTCCAACATATTGAAACCCGGACCCTGCAGCTTCAGGCGCTTCAGCACGAAATAAATCAGTATCTGCATGAGTAGCTTTTTCAGGAGATCCCCGGGGCCAGACGGCCCTTTTTTTCATCCATTTAGCCGTACTTTAAGGTGGCGGACGAGTAAAGGACCTGCCCCATGAAGCGAATATTGAGTACCCTGTCGAAAAAATGGCCGGAATACATCCTGGAAGTCCTGGTGATCACCCTGAGTATCCTTGGGGCATTTGCCCTGGACAACTGGAACCAGAACCGGCAAAGCGCCCGATTGGTTGGCGATTATTACTGCCGGTTCCTGGCAGATATCGCCCAGGATGAATCGAAGATACAGGAACTGATACGGGAGAGCCAGGAGCGGCTCACAAGCAGCAACGAATTGCTCGCCATTCTCCTAAAGCCGGCACCGGACAAGCGACAGGCCATCGAGCGGGTCCTGGCCGCATCCTCCAGAATCAGCTACCAGTTCAAGCCGATTTCTGCAGGCTATGACGACCTGAAATCGAGCGGGAACCTGAACACCTTTACAGACCAGGCGGTGGTGGACCGGGTGGGGAGGTATTTGCAGGAATCGGAAGGATTGGCCGGAAACATCACCAACAACGGGCATATCGCACTTAACGAACTGTTCGAAATTGAGAACCTCTTTGAAGTCGGCTTTACTGACAACCGCTTCTTCCGGCGAGGCCTCGACACGACCATTGTAGATGCGGCCCAACTGGACCGGTCGCCCCTGACGGACCCCCAGGTAAGACAGTTGAAACATCTGGCCACTGTATTGATCGCCGTAAACGACCGAAACGTCACCCACTACGAGCACATTATCTCCAAGATCCATGAGGTCAAACCCCTTCTGGAAATAAAATGCCCCCAGCCAGGCATGGACGAACCCTGATATACCATTCCTCTTATTTCGAATTACAGCAAAAGAATTGTTACTTTACTATCTAAAACCAACCCCTTATGGACTACAAAAAATCACTTCTTAAACTTGTTATCAGCCTGTTTTTATCCCCTGTAGTGGTGTACATTATACTGCTTGCCGCAAAGGCGGCGGGGTCCGTGTATGAAATGACGCATGGGGAAACCTTCATCATCTGGCTCCTGATGGCCCTTGTGATCAACCTGTCGCTGACCTGGAAGGAATAAAACGCCCGGTATCTTAAGGGCCTTTTTTCGCCAAAAAAGACACCTCCTGATTACCGGATCCAAAGCCGGCAGGTACCTCTTGTATGCCTTTGGCGAAATCTTACTTGTCGTGATCGGGATCCTGCCTTTCCTGACACCAAGGCACCTAGAGAGGAGATAAAAGTTATCGGTGGCACGGGTACCAGGGTCACTTTTTCAGCCATCGAAGCGATCGGCCTTTAAAAAATCGATGGGGTATGGGGTCCTGCCTTCCAGGACCAGGTCGGCGAGCACTTCCCCGATGACGCTGGCGAACTTAAAGCCGTGGCCGCTGAAGCCGGCCGCCACGACAACCTGCGTTTCGTATCCTTTCAGGTAGTCCACGATAAAGTGTTCATCATGGGTATTGGTGTAGAGGCAGGTTTTCATCTCCAGGATCCGCACGCAGGCCTGTGGCAGGAACCGCTTCATAAAATCGACCAAAACCTCTTCTTCCCCCTTCCTGGGGCTTCGGTCCACCTTGCCCGGGTTGGCCACCTCCTCCCCCGGATAGTGAAGGGCCAGCTTCAGCCCGTGCGGGCCTCCATAAGTCCTTTCGGGCAGTATGGGGAATCCGTAAAAGTGGAAACCCTCGTGCTCCAGGAGCCAGCACGGAAAGGTGCGGAGGGAGAAGGACGCCAAGTCCTCAGGCTCCACCCAGGCCAGGGCCTGGCGGGTCACCCGAAGCTTCGGTGCCAGGGTGGGGAGCAACTCCCGGGCCCAGGCACCAGCGGTGACCACCAGTTTTTCGGCCCGGTAGGTGGCCCGGGGGGTGTGCACCACCACGCCGCCACCCTTATAGTCCCACCCGAGCACAGGCGTTTTGGAGCGTATCACTGCGCCTCGCTTCAGGGCCTCTGA
>CAZUZE010000352.1:0-2591 GCA_964624565.1 uncultured Robiginitalea sp. | reverse complement strand
CCTCGTCGCAGGCGCCCTCACCTATTTTATAAGCCCGAAATCCGGTGCCCCGGGGGCCTGAGCCTTTTTTCTTAATTATTTGTTAATTTAAAGAGGGTTTTGTAAATTGCCTGTTGAACACCAACCTGTTACAAACTGATGAATCCGGCCGAAAAACTCTTCTGTGCCAGATGTATTGCGTTCCTCGGCCTTGCCCTGATCGCAATGCTGGCCCTGCTGATTGCAGATTCCGTTTCTGACCTCTGGCTTTCCGATCTGGAGCGCGAACTGGCGAGTTCCCTGGAGATCGTGTCCAGTTCCCTGGCGTCCAACTAGCGGGCGTACACATTACCGAACCGGGTTGACGGGACCCAAATCCGGGAATTCTGCTTTAATTTTTTTACCTTTTGCTACTTTGAAAGCAAAACTGGTGCGTTTTGGGATTGCCCTTTGCCTGCTGGCCCTTGCTGCGGCATGCCAAAGGACCAGGGCCGGGGAAGCCCCCGCAAAAGAGGCTGCACTGGCCCGTCGGGACCTGCCCGAAATCCTGCAGGAGGGAAAACTGCGCGCCCTTATCGCCTACAGTGCCACCGGGTACTTCCTGTACCGGGGCCAGCCCATGGGTTACGAATACGAAATGCTCACCCGCCTGGCCAACCGGCTGGGGGTGGAACTCGAACTCCGTGTCGCACGGGACCTCGACCAGATGCTGGAAATCCTTCAAAACGGGCAGGTGGACCTGGTAGCCCACGGCCTGGCCATCACGGAGGGCCGGAAAAAAGAGGTCTCCTTTTCAGACTACCTATACCTTACCAAACAGGTGCTGGTCCAGCGCAAACCGGACCACTGGCGCAGGATGACCCTCGACGGCATCCGCGAGGACCTCGTCCGTGACCCCGTGGAACTGATCGGGGACACCGTGAGTGTCCGGAAAAACTCCTCCTACCTGAGGCGGCTTGTCAACCTTTCCCGAGAGATCGGGGGGGCCATCGTCATCGATACCCTGGAGGGGAACCTCTCCACGGATGAAATCATCAAAATGGTGGTCGACAAAAAAATCAAATACACCGTGGCAGACCGCAACCTGGCACAGATCAACGCCTCTACCTATCCCATCCTCGATGTCGAGGTCCCCGTGAGCTTTTCCCAGCGCATCGGCTGGGCCATGCGAAAAAACGCCACAAGGCTCAAGGAAGTCACGGACCAATGGATCGCAGAGGAGAAAAAAAACGGGGACTTCAATTATATCTACAACAAGTATTTCGAGAACCGAAGGAGCTTTAACCGACGGGTCAACAGCGACTTCTACAGCCTGACCGAAGGCCGCATCAGCCCCTACGACAGCCTGATCAAACGGCATGCGGCCTCCCTGGGCTGGGACTGGAGGCTCCTGGCCTCCCAGGTCTACCAGGAATCCCGGTTCAACCCACAGGCCAGGGCCTGGACCAATGCCCTGGGGCTTATGCAACTGATGCCCGATACGGCAGAGGAACTCAATATCCCCGACCCGGAAGACCCGGAGCAGAGCCTAGAGGGGGGTGTGCGCTACCTCGGGCAGCTTGCGAAAGCCTTCGAACAGGTCCCGGACTCCACAGAGCGGATCAAATTCACCCTGGCCGCCTACAATTGCGGGCTGGGCCATGTGGAAGACGCGCGAAGGCTGGCCCGTTCCCGGGGCCTGGATCCGGATTGCTGGGAAGGCAACGTGGCCGAGGCAATCCTGGGCCTGAGCTACCCCAAAAACTACAATGACCCGCTCGTGGCGTACGGATACCTGAGGGGGGTAGAGCCCTACCGGTACGTCCGGCAGATCCTGGAGCGCTACCGGCACTATGCCTCCTTCGTCCCTGCCGATCAATAATTCCCGGATTCGCCGGAGCGTATCGGTATTCCGGTTATCTTTAAGGGCGAGATCAGCATCGCAAAAGGCGCATGAAGCACCGCAACAAAATACTGATTGCCATCGTTGCCCTGACCATCTTGGCCCTGGTCCTGTTTGGCAGGGCCCTGGTCAATCCCATCCTTGAAAATACCCTGAATACCTACCTCAAGGAAAAACTGGAGGTCAAATGGGCGTCCCCGACCTACCACTTTGCCTATGGGGACCTGGATATCAACATCCTGTCACGCCGCATCACCTTCACCGACATCCGCATGATACCCCTGGACGACTTCCAGGATGCTTTTTTGAAAGGGACCTCCCCGGAAAGGGCCCTCAGGGAAATCCGGGTGGATGAGATCACCGTAAAGGGGATCGGGCTGGTGAACTTCCTGTGGGACAAAAACATCGAAATAGATGAGATCGATGTGGGAAGCGTAACCATGGACCTCCTGGTGCGGCCCAGGTCCGACACTCCAAAGGGGGCCAAAGGAAAGTCCGTTGGGACGGCCATTGAAGGGATCCGCCTGCCCGGGATCAAAAAACTCGCATTGGGCAATTTCAACCTGGGCGGTTTTGACCTTCACCAGATCCTTGTGGGTACCGGAGACACCCTGATCACATTTCACTCCAAAGGCGGAAGCCTTGATGGTCTGGCGCTCAAGAAAGCGGACGGGGAGGAAGCCTCCTATTTTGAACCCGACCTGAAGGAAATGGTCCTGAAACTGGACGC
>CAZUZE010000351.1:0-2594 GCA_964624565.1 uncultured Robiginitalea sp. | reverse complement strand
GTAAACTCCCCTGACAGCAATGTGGACATCAACAGGTGGCAACCCAAATACTTCACCGATGCAGAAGGACAGAAGTTCGCCCCGGGTTGCCTGACGCCTTTCTGGCAGCACGTGCAACCCATTGCCCTGGATTCTGCCAGCCAGTTCCGGCCCGGACCTCCCCCCATGGTGGGGTCTGAACAACTGGAGCGCGAGGTGGCTGAGGTGATCGCCCTTCAGGCAAACCTCACGGATTCCGATAAAGCCCTGGTGGAATTTATGCGGGATGGCCCGAAGTCCGTGCAACAAGCCGGCCACTGGCTCAAGTTTGCACAGGACGTCTCCCGACGGGACAACCACACCCTGGACCAGGACGTAAAAATGTACTTCCTCAACCAGATTACCGCCATGGATGCCTTTATCGCCTCCTGGGACTCAAAGATGTACTATGACTATGCGCGTCCGTACGCCCTGGTCCACGACTATTACCAGGACCAGGTCATCCGGGCCTGGGGTGGCCCGGGCAAGGGGGTTATCGAAATGCCAGGGGAGCAATGGCGCCCGTATTCCCCGGATGTTTTTCTCTGCCCCCCCTTCCCCAGCTATACCTCTGGCCACAGCACCGTAAGCGGGGCGTGTGCCGAGGCGCTGCGCCTGTTTACGGGGGATGATTACTTCGGGGAGTCCGTTACCCTGGTCCCCGGGGCCCTGACGGAACTGGACCCCGTGCATTACGGGGATACCGTCACCCTTCAGTTTCCAACCTTTACAGAAACCGCCGAAATGGCCGGAAAATCCAGGGTGATGGGTGGCTACCACATCGAGGCAGATAACGTGGCGGGATTGGAGCTCGGCAGGGATGTCGCCCACCGGGCCTGGGAATTCTATCGCAGCCACCTGGGCGGACCGGGAAGCCTCTGACCATCCGTAATTTAGGCGCATAAACACAAAATCACAAGACTTGTTGCAGATGAAAATCGTATCCCTTGAAACCGCTGCCGCGTACGTAAAATCAGGAGACCGCATCTTCGTTCAGGGGGCCGCCATGACCCCCAATTCCCTGATCAATGCCATCTGTGACCGGTATGAAGAACTGGAGGCCGTGGAGGTGATTTCCATCCACACCGACGGGGTGGTCAATTATGCGCTGCCCCCTTATAACAAGGCCTTTAAAATCAATACCTGTTTTGTAGGGGGCAACGTACGGAAGGCAGTCAATACCAACCAGGGGGATTACATCCCCATTTTCCTCAGCGAGATCCACTGGTTGTTCCGCAGGAACCTGCTCCCCCTGGATGTGGCGGTGGTGCAGGTGTCCCCTCCCGACAAACACGGGTACTGTTCCCTGGGCGTTTCGGTGGACATCACCCTTCCGGCCGTGCAAACGGCCAAAAAGGTGATCGCCCAGCTCAACCCCCGCGTCCCGCGCACCCACGGGGACGGGATTATCCACATCAGCCAGATCGATGCCCTGGTGGAAGTGGAGATGCCCATACACACCTATTCCCCCGGGGATATCTCTGAAACGGAAGCCCGGATCGGTTCCCACGTCGCCTCCCTGATTGAAGACGGGGCCACCCTCCAAATGGGGATCGGCAGCATCCCCAATGCCGTCCTGCAAAACCTGAGCGGGCACCAGAGGCTCGGGGTGCACACGGAGATGTTCTCAGACGGGCTGCTGCCGCTGATCGAAAAGGGTGTTATCACGGGGGAGGAAAAAGAAATCAAAACCAACAAGATCGTCACCTGCTTCGCGGCCGGGTCCCAGAGGCTCTATGACTTTATCGACGACAACCCCCTGGTGCACTTCAAGGAAGCCGCTTACACAAACGACACGACGCTCATCCGCCGGAACCCCAAAGTTACGGCCATAAACAGCGCCATTGAAATTGACCTGACCGGACAGGTGTGCGCGGACACCATAGGCACCTACCAGTATTCCGGGGTTGGGGGCCAGATGGATTTTATTCGGGGCGCCTCCTTATCTGAAGGGGGGAAACCCATCATCGCCCTGACCTCCGTCACCACAAAGGGCGTTTCAAAAATAACCCCCATCCTGAAGGCAGGGGCAGGGGTCACCACCACGCGGGCCCACGTACACTATGTGGCCACGGAATTCGGGGTGGTAAACCTCTTCGGGAAAAACCTGAAGGAGCGCGCCCGGGCCCTGATCTCCATCGCCCATCCGGACCACAGGGAGGCCCTGGAGGCAGCGGCCTTTGAGCGCTTTGGATAATCCATGAAACAGAAAAAAGGGGGGCTGCAGATGCAACCCCCCTTTTTTCAAAATCGTCCGGCTTCCCTAGAGTTTGAAAGTAATGACGGGAATCTGGGAATGATTGGCGATATCCTCCCCGATGCTTCCCATAAAGAAATGGGCAATCCCCTTTCGCCCATGGGTCGGGATCCCGACCAGGTCGGCGTGAATGCTTTCGCAGTAATTCAGCACGCCCCGTTCCACGCTGTAATCGCAATACTTGTCTACCTGTTGTGCGGACTTTGCCGTGTCCAGGAACTTGGAAATCTGCTGGTTCATATCCCCGTCGCTCAGGAAATGATCCCCAGGGGTATTGATATAGACCACCTTGAATTTCGCCTTTAGCTTCTCGGCAAAC
>CAZUZE010000350.1:0-2613 GCA_964624565.1 uncultured Robiginitalea sp. | reverse complement strand
AAAGAGACTTTTGCCCTGAATACCTTCCCGGGATACGCCCGGGTGGAAATTTCAATGTCCTGCCCTTCCTTCAGCAGTGAAACGTGTTCCTCGTAGGCGTCAAAGACAGCCCAGACCGTGCCCAGGTTCTCGATCCTGAACAAGGGTGCCCCTCGCTGCACATAGTCCCCGGCCTTCACAAAAATCTCAGAAACCGTTCCCGAAACCGTCGCATAGATGGGAAAATACTCCTGCACCCTCCCGGAATTCTCGATCTGTTCAATCTGGCTTTCGGTCAGCTTCCAAAGCTTTAACTTGTTGCGAACCGCCTGGTATAGCTGGGGCTGGGATTCCTTGAGCCGGGAGGCGGTGAGCAGTTCCTGCTGGGCGGATACCAGTTCGGGGGAATAAAGGGTGGCCAGTTGCTGCCCGGTCCGGACGGCTTCCCCTTCAAAATTCACCATGAGTTTTTCGATCCTCCCGTCAAAATAAGACGCCTGGGTCCCGGTCCCCTTTTCGTCGGCTTCAATAGTCCCGGTTAACTTCAGGGTTTGGGAGCCGCCATCGGAAGCCCCAACCACGGTAGTCCGGATATCGGCCAGGGCGAGGGCCCGCTGGCTCATCCTGAACTGGCCTGAAGGCAATTCGCCCCCCCCGGCACCGGCGGGAATGAGGTCCATCCCGCAAATGGGGCAGTCCCCGGGCTCGGGCTGCATGATCTGCGGATGCATCGAACAGGTCCACATGGCTTCGGAGGACGCCTCGTGGTTGTGGGGTCGCGTGGCATTTTCCGGAGTCCCGGAGGAGCTCCCAAAAAACAGATATCCGGCAAGGAGCCCTCCCAGGGCCGCCAGTGCGATATAAAGTAGGTTCCTTTTCATCTCTGGTTTTGTTTAGGTCCGGAGGTTCCCTCCGATGCATTTGTATTTTCTCCTTGTTTCTTAATCTTTCTTATCGTGGGCGAACTGATAAACCAGAGCGTAAAGCCACTGATAACCGTGATCAGCCCCATTGCCGAAAACCCCCTGAGCAGAGTGGTATTGAAATCATCCCTGCCCCGGTAATCCATGGTATGCGTCATCCACAGGAAGTCGAACCAGCGCCACGACCGGTGGCGTACGGTTTGAAAGGATCCGTTTTCCACCGCAACATAGGCCTTTAGTCTTTCAGGCGAACTGTAACTGATTTCATAGGCAGGCAAGGGCTTGCCGCGGTATTCATGATGCGGCCCCACCTTTTCAATCCGCTGTATCCCGGATACTGTTAGTCCCGAAAGCAAATGTTGTTTCGAAACTTCAAGAGCCTCTTCCTCCGTTATCCCATCCCTTGGCTCCCCGGTATAGGCATTGACCAGCATGGAATCATTGATCCAGTAATATGGGGCTCCCCCTATATCCATGAGTTCCAGGGTGGCTATGGCCCCAACAGACTGCAGGTCTTTGGTGCCCAGCAAATTGGAAAAGGATCTGTGGACTGGGATGTTTCTCCTGAAATGATCCCCGTGGATCTCGTCGATGTCCGTCCAGCTGAAATAAAGGCCGCTGAGGGTCCAAATCAGGAATTGGACACCAAGGAATATTCCCAAATATCTATGCGCCTTCCGGATTGCAACCGCTGTTCTTCTCCTGACCATAGTAAATTACTCTAACGTTATCTTTCTCAGCCTCAAGGCATTTGCGATTACGGAAACCGAACTGAAACTCATGGCTGCCGCCGCAATCATCGGGGAGAGCAGGATGCCGAAAAACGGGAACAGAATTCCCGCTGCAACAGGTACCCCAAGGGTATTGTACACCAGGGCGAAGAACAGGTTTTGTTTAATGTTCTTCATGACCGCCCCGCTCAGGTTCCTGGCCTTTACAATCCCTTGTAAATCCCCTTTTAAAAGGGTGATGGAGGCGCTTTCGATCGCCACATCGGTGCCTGTTCCCATGGCTATGCCCACATCGCTTTTGGCCAGGGCCGGGGCGTCGTTGATGCCGTCTCCGGCCATGGCGACCACCTTACCTTCCTGCTGGAGCTTTTCGAGTTCCCGGAGTTTGTCTGCGGGGAGCATCCCAGCCTGGAATGCCGAAAGGCGCAACTCCCCGGCGACTGCCTCGGCAGTCCTGTGGTTGTCCCCGGTAAACATGACCACTTCAATGCCCTTTTCCTGAAGGGCCCGGATGGCCGTCCGGCTGGTCGCCCGGATCCGGTCCCCAATGGAAACGTACCCGACGACCTCCTTTCCCAGGGCCAGATAAGACACTGTTTTGCCCTGGCCCTGAAGTTCCGCCGCCCGGGACCTCTGGTCTTCAGGGATCCGTGCACCCAGGGAATCCATCATTTTTTCATTCCCGAGGGCTGCCTTTTGACCCTTGACGTTTCCCTCCACCCCCATCCCGGTGACGGCCTTAAAACCTTCCACCGGTACCACCGGGGTATTTTGGTCCTTGCCATAGGTTCGAATGGCCCCGGCCAGGGGGTGCTCACTGTGCTGGTTCAGGGCAACGATAAAGGCGAGGACCTCAGATTGCGATACCCTGTCCCCGACAGCCCCGAGGTCCTCAACCACCGGCTTCCCTTCGGTAAGGGTCCCTGTCTTGTCCACGATCAGGGTATCAACCGTATTCATCCGTTCGAGGGCCGCTGCAT
>CAZUZE010000349.1:0-2625 GCA_964624565.1 uncultured Robiginitalea sp. | reverse complement strand
AAAGCGCGGCCCAGCTTTTCATTCTGCCCCGTGTCCTGCGGTTTTTTTAGTGTTTTGAGTTCCATCTTCTCTGGTCAGGGAGCAGCCCTGTAAGGGGCTGCCACAATTATTTGAAAATCCGTTTAACCTTCCAAAGGGAAATTTCGGGGGGTCCGGCCAACAAGCCCCGCGGTCTTGCAAAGGATCCTGAAATTCATTTGATTCTTGTGTCAATGCATATGCTTTTTAGACACGACAATCGAGAATGTGTTACACGTTTCGACAGAAATTAGGGATCGCCCTAAGCCTTTCGAATCAGCCTGTTACAAATAACCCTCCCCCTTTTTACTCTTTCTCTTCCCTTAAAATTTTATCCATTTTTCGTCCTTTTGCCAGTTCATCTACTAATTTGTCCAGAAACCGCACTTGTTTCGTCAAAGGGTTATCTATTTCCTCTATGCGATAACCGCATATCACTCCTTTGATAAGGTGCGCATTCGGATGTAGCTTGGCATTTTCGAAGAATGTTTTGAAGGTTGCCTTTTCATCCAGATATTTCTGCAGGCGCTTCTCGTCGTACCCTGTCAACCATTCGATCACCTGATGAAGCTCTTCCCTTGTCCTGCCTTTTTTCTCCACCTTTGCGAGGTAGTGGGGATAAACGGACGAAAATGTCATTTTTGCGATTCGCTCATTGTGTTCAGCTGTGACTTTCATAGGTTTTGCTCAGTATTAATGCACCTGAAAAGTGCCTTATAAGTGATTGCACATCCATTCCTGAAGACGGGGGGTCGGGGATTTCTTATTTGCCGGGATTTTTGCCATCCTCAATCCTGTAGGGCTTTAACTGTTCGAAAAAGAAGTCGTCATTGGGCACGTCAAAATCAAACCCTGTGACCTTAAGGTTGTTGTCGGTCCTGAATTGGACGGTTCCAAAGCTGAACCAGGCCTGGGGGTGGTCCCAGTGGAGCTCCCAGACGTCGTAATGCCAGTGCGTCAGATGGGCCGATAGCAGTGGGGAATGGGAAAATTCCAGGGTTAAATTGCCGTTGTCCTCACGGACATAGAGTTCCCCATAGAGGTCGGACTGATAGGTGCCGGCCAGTGCTTCGACAGCGACAGAAGGCGTTGTGTTCAAAACCCGTTTGGCTTTCCGGTCGGCAATCCGGGTGTCGTTGGCGATCGCCTCATCCGTACGTTTGAGGTAGTCAGCGGACCAGTCCTTCCCGTCTTCCACACCCAGAAATTGATCCAGGGCGTAGTAGGTGGCAGCCATGATCGGGCTTTTGACCCCGTTGGTGAGCACAACGACCCCCAGGTTTTCATCCGGGATCAGGGTTACAGCCGTAATCATGCCGTCGTAGCCGCCGGTATGGCCGACCCTCAGGCGCCCGTGGTAATCACTGAGCCCCCACCCCAGGCCGTAGGCGTTGAAGTGCCTGCCGAAGTCATTGGGGGCGGTGTGGTCCACGACAAAATTAGTGTGGGGCGTCCAGACGGTATTGCGGGTTTGTTTTGAAAGCAGCGTATCCCCCTTGTGGATGCCGTTGTCCAGGTTGAAAATCATCCATTTGGCCAGGTCCGAAACGCTTGAAACCAGGCCGCCCGTGGCTGCCACGTTGTCCCAGCTCGTCCATGGGATGGGGTAATTTCCCCCTTCATTCCGGGCGTGGGGGGTGGCGATGTTGCCCCTGGCCTCGAGTTCTTTCACCGAGGCGATCGTCCGGTCCATTCCCAAGGGCTGCAGGATGCGCTCCTGTACGTTTTGGGCCCAGCTTTTGCCCGTGACCGTTTCGATGATTTCCCCGGCGGCTATGAACATCAGGTTCGAATATCCGTACCCCGAGCGGAACGGAAATGCCTGGGGGACGTGCTTGTAGCGCTTTATAAACTCGCTGGCCGGCGATTCGGACTTGTACCAGATATTATCGCCGCTAAACGTGCCCAGGCCTATCCGGTGGCTGAGGATATCCCGGATGGTGGCATGCGAACTGACCCAGGGGTCGTACACTTCAAAATACGGCAGGTACTTCTGGACCGGGTCGTCCCAGTCAAGTTTCCCCTCCTGTACCAGCATGCCGATGATTGCCGAGGTAAAGGCCTTGGAATTCGAGGCGATGGCATACAGGGTATTGGCGTCCGGGGCCTCCTTCTTCCCGACCTCCTTGACCCCGTAGTTCCCCGTAAAGACCAATTCCCCGTCTTTGACAATGCCGATGGAGGTGCCGGGGATGTCCCAGTCGGCGGCCATTTTCCGGAAATAGGAGTCGAGTTTGCGGAGGTCTACCCCGTGGGATTTCTGGGCCGGCAGCGCAGCCGGCAGCAAAAAGAGCAGGATCAGGAGGGTGGTGATTTTCTTCATACCTAAATGTAGCAATTTTGGCCGTAAGTCGGCACTGACCATTTAACCAAAGCCGACCCTTTATGCGGGTGCAAACTGTCAGTACTGAAAACAGCCTGTTTTGAATTGCAGAATAAAAATTGTATATTTACAATAAGGTAATAGTAAAAATACAATCATGCGATCAGGAGCAGCGAAGAAGGAAACCGGGAACATGGAGCTTTCAAAAGGAAAGGGTACCAGAAAAAAGACCCCCGGCGGTACCGTGGTCAAATTTTCCCCCACCTGGGTCGTAAAACACTCCA
>CAZUZE010000348.1:0-2626 GCA_964624565.1 uncultured Robiginitalea sp. | reverse complement strand
ACAGCATGGACCTTGAGCGGGAGCGGGGCATCACGATCAAGAGCCATGCCATTCAGATGGTGTATGAGGAAGAGGGAGAGCGCTATTTTCTGAACCTCATCGACACGCCTGGACATGTCGATTTCTCCTACGAGGTTTCCAGGTCGATCGCCGCCTGCGAGGGGGCGCTGCTTATCGTGGATGCCACACAGGGGATCCAGGCCCAGACCATTTCCAACCTCTATCTTGCCATGGAGCACGATCTTGAGATCATTCCTGTGCTGAACAAGATGGACCTGGAGGCTGCGATGCCCGATGAGGTGAAGGACCAGATCGTGGACCTTCTTGGTTGCGAGCGCGACGACATCATCGAGGCCAGCGGCAAGACGGGTTATGGCGTGGACCGGATCCTTGATGCGATCATAGAGAAGGTCCCGGCGCCGGCCGGAGACCCCGAAGCGCCGCTGGAAGCGCTGATCTTCGATTCGGTCTTCAACTCGTACCGGGGTATTGTCGCCTATTTCAGGATCATGAACGGCACCATCCGGAAATCCGATCTGGTGAAATTCGTGGCCACCGGCAAGGAATACGAAGCCGACGAGGTGGGTGTCCTCAAGCTGAAGATGGAACCCAGGGATAAACTCGCCGCAGGGGATGTCGGGTATATCATCTCCGGCATCAAGAGCTCCCGCGAGGTGAAAGTGGGCGACACCATCACCCATGTGAAAAGGCCCTGTGCAAAGGCTATCGAAGGTTTCGAGAACGTAAAGCCCATGGTGTTCGCTGGGATCTACCCGGTGGATACAGAGGACTTTGAGGAACTGCGGGCCTCTATGGAAAAACTGCAGCTTAACGATGCCTCCCTGGTCTTTGCCCCCGAGAGCAGTGCAGCCCTGGGCTTTGGGTTCCGCTGCGGGTTCCTGGGGATGCTCCATATGGAAATCATCCAGGAGCGCCTGGAGCGGGAGTTCGATATGACGGTGATCACCACCGTCCCGAACGTGAGCTACCACGCCTTTTCGCGCAAAAACCCGGAAGCGATTATTGTCGTCAACAACCCTTCGGACCTGCCCGACCCTTCTTCCCTGGACCGCGTGGAAGAACCCTATATCAAAGCCTCCATCATCACCAAGGCCGATTTTGTGGGGAACGTCATGTCCCTTTGCATCGAGAAACGCGGGCAGATCACCAACCAGACCTACCTGACCCAGGACCGGGTGGAGCTCAACTTCGACATGCCCCTGGCGGAAATCGTCTTTGATTTTTACGACCGGCTGAAAACCGTTTCCAAAGGGTATGCCTCTTTTGACTATTCCCCCATCGGCATGAGGGTCTCCAAGCTGGTGCGCGTGGATATCCTGCTAAATGGCCAGATGGTGGATGCCCTCTCTGCCCTGGTACACCAGGACAATGCCTATCACATCGGCAAAAAGATGTGCGAAAAGCTCAAGGAACTCATCCCGCGCCAGCAGTTTGACATCCCGATACAGGCGGCCATAGGCGCCAAAATCATCTCCCGGGAAACCATCAAGGCGCTACGCAAGGACGTAACGGCCAAATGTTACGGGGGGGACATTTCCCGGAAGCGGAAGCTGCTCGAAAAGCAGAAGAAGGGAAAGAAGCGCATGCGGCAGGTCGGCAATGTGGAAATCCCCCAGCAGGCCTTTATGGCAGTCCTCAAGCTCAACGATTAACCCTTGCGGGCTGGTTTTCAGGGCGTTTCTGCGGCCAGGCGTACCTGTTCATCGTCCTCCCTTTCACCCGAGAGCGGTTTTCCCAGATACACCAGCTTATACCCCTCGGTAATCGTGCCCGACTCCCTGAAGAATGAAGGGATGATGTGGAGTTCCCCATCCGGGGATTTCAAAAACAGGGGCACCATACCCTCATCCGTTTTTGCCCGTTCGAATACCTGGTCAAAATGGGCTCTGTCCCGCAAGTCCATCTCCCTGATGGCCGGGTTGAGCCGGGCCGCCTCCATAAAGCGCACAAAGTCGTCCGTAGTGGAAAACAAGTTCCGGGCGTCCTGGTTCTCCAGCCCCTCGATCTCCTCGCTGCCGACGATGCGGAACGAACCATTCTCGCCAAACTGCTCCCGGAAGGTTTCGATTGCATAGTTGTTGATGTCCTGGTTCGCCGTCATTGCGATGAGGTACCCAACATCGCTGAGCTCGATGTTGTCTGCCAGGTTGTCGGAATAAATATTGGCCGAAAAAGCTTCGAGCCCAAGCTTTTTCGCTTTGTCGATATTTGTCTGGTTGCTGTCTACCAATACCACGTGCCGGTTGTTTCGCTGCAGGTATTTGCCGATAAGGCGGGAGGCCTTGGAAGCGCCGATTATAAGAATTCCCTCTGACTTGGTTAAGAATACCCCCACAAGCTTTGCAAAAGGCCGGGCCGTGGTGGCATTCAGCAGCACAGTCCCCAGCACGATGGTAAACACCAGTGGGGTGATGAATTCCGCACCGGGTTCCCCCCGGGCGATCAGCTTGGAACCGAAGAGGGACGCGATACCCGCCGCTACAATCCCCCTGGGGCCCACCCAGCTGATAAAGACCTTTTCCGAGGTCTTCAGGTCCGAACCCTGGGCGCTCAGGAACACCCCGATGGGCCGTATCAGAAAAACGATGATCGCAAAAAGGAGCAC
>CAZUZE010000347.1:0-2628 GCA_964624565.1 uncultured Robiginitalea sp. | reverse complement strand
TGCATCATATCAAAAGGGATCCCCGTTAAATCCCCGTCTTTCTCGGTGCGGATATCCTTGTGGTTGTATTCGTGCTCATGGTCCATAAAGGAGTACCAGGCAATCCTGTTCGGGCCGTCAACCTTTACAAGCTTGTACCCAAACCGCAGGTTGATGTCCTTTTTATCGACGATCTCCAGGAGGGTTTTCTTAACCTCGGGCACCCCGAATATCGTCGTGCCCGGGGTGGCGAAGACCACGTCGGTTTTGCCCCGGACCCCTGCCTTCCTGAAATGGCTTTCCGCCAGGTACATGATTTTCTGAGGGGCGCCCCCGCATTTAATGGGAGTTGCCGGCTGGGTAAAAAGGGCTGTCCCGCCCTTGAAGTTCTTCAGCACCTGCCAGGTGTGGTTGGGGTCTGTGTAGTTGCTGCACACCACGTCCCTGTCCATGGCTTCCCCGAGTCCGGGGACCAGGCTCCAGTCATAGACCAGTCCCGGGGCCACCACCAGGTAGTCATAGGTAAGGTCGCCGCTGGATTTGGTAGTTACCGTGTTGGCCTCCGGTTTAAAACCCGTGGCGGCATCCTGTATCCAGGTTGCCCCCCTGGGTATGACCGACCGCATCGGGCGGGCCGTTTTCTCATAGTCATAGGTGCCGGCCCCCACCAGGGTCCATGCGGGCTGATAGTAGTGGGTTTCCGCCGGTTCGATAATGCCGACTTTGAGGGATTTATCTTCCTGCAGGAGTTTGGCGGCTGTCATGATGCCACCAGTCCCTCCTCCAATGACCAGGACTTCGTAATGTGATTCCATAATATTGAGGTTGTTAAAAGAAAAATAAAGGTAGGCAATTCCCGGCCCCCCGATTGTAACCTTGGTTACACTGTCATCAACTAAAATACTTTTTTTTTGTCTGTTGGAAAATTTCAACAACCGTTTGGGACCGGGGGTGGAATGCCCGTGGGATTCACACGGACAGGGGCATTGTAACCAAGGTTACAGAGTTTTGTTTCAAAATCGATTAAGTTTATCAATTATTCTCAATTCCACCCGGATGAACCGAAGAAAATTTGTTCAGAATTCAGGCCTGAGTGCCATGGCTGCCCTGCTCGGGGCTGAAATTGTATTTGGCCGAACCCTGCCCGAAGGATACCTCCCGCTGGGGTTACAGGACCCCGACCCGTTCAAGATGTTCGACAAGGATTCGCAGATGATTGTGCTCAATGACAAGCCCTGGAATATCGAATCCCTGGCGCACCTGCTTGATGACCGCATCACCCCGAACCGCTATATGTTTATCCGCAACAACGGGCTGATCCCGACGGCAACAGACCCCGCCTCCTGGACCCTCACCTTTGACGGGGAAGCAGTCCGGGCCAAAAAAAGCTTTACCCTTTCTGAACTGAAATCCCGCTTCCCCCAATACACCTATCAGCTGACCATCGAATGCGGCGGCAACGGGAGGAGTGAATTCAACCCCCCGGCCAAAGGAAATCAGTGGAGTGTCGGGGCGGTGCACTGCGCCGAGTGGACAGGGGTCCGCCTGCGGGACGTCCTCGAAGAAGTGGGGGTTACACAGGAGGCGGTCTACATCGGGTTTCACGCCGCTGATACCCACCTGAGCGGGGATCCCAAGAAAGAACCAATCTCCAGGGGCTTCCCCATGGCCAAGGCCATGCAGGACGAAACCCTCCTGGCCTTCCAGATGAACGGCAAGGACATCCCCCTGGCCCACGGACACCCCCTGCGGCTGGTCGCCGGCGGGTGGCCTGCCTCGACCTCCGGAAAATGGCTGACGGGGATCAGTGTGCGCAACAAAGTGCACGACGGCCCCAAAATGACCGGGGACTCCTATAAGGTTCCCTGCAACCCGGTTGCCCCGGGTGAGAAAGTTGCCGAGGAGGATATGTGCATTATCGAATCCATGCCGGTCAAGTCCCTGATCACCTATCCGAAAACCGGGGCCACGCTGCCCCTCGGGAAGTCACTTGCATTCCGGGGGCACGCCTGGGCAGGGGAACTCGAAGTAGCCCACATGCATTACTCCATCGATTTTGGAAGCACCTGGCAGGAATGCACCCTTGAGCCGCCCTCCAACCGGCTGGCATGGCAGCATTTTTCAGGGGAGGCCAGGTTCCCTAAAAAAGGGTATTACGAAGTTTGGGCCCGGGCCACCGATATCCGTGGGAATGCCCAGCCAATGGTATTGCCGGGCTGGAACCCAAAAGGGTACCTCAACAACGCCTGCCACCGAATTGCCGTAAAAGTGAGCTGATGAACGACCCGGGGACCACTTTCGAACAAAACGCACGGGCCATCTCCCGGATGATGGGGATCATTTTCGCCATGTTCCTGCTCATGGGCGGGTTCCTGGTGTACCTGATGGTCGACCCGGGGTTGACGGCCTTCCGGCCTGAACCGGAAACCGTTGTGGTGGCCGCTCCGGTTGAGGAAGAAGATTTCGACAAAATAGAAAACGGCATCCACCTGCGCACCTGGTTTGTGGAAGGGGAAGGGCTGATGACCGTGGTGAACAATTGCACGAATTGCCATTCGGCCAAGCTGGTCACGCAAAACCGGATGAACGCAGAGGGGTGGCGCGCGACCATCAAATGGATGCAGGAAACCCAGAACCTTTGGGACCTGG
>CAZUZE010000346.1:0-2633 GCA_964624565.1 uncultured Robiginitalea sp. | reverse complement strand
CCGCGGAGACAAACCTGCCTTCCGGCCCAACGGCCTTCTTCTACACGGTAACCAGCCCCAATACCGGTCGCTATTTCGTGGAGATTCAGACCAGTACCGGTCGGAGGATAAAAGATGATATCCTCATCATCTTCCACGGCATCCCTATTCTGGAAGAAGTACGAACCTTAAGCGATCTCTCGGACAGCAACGATGTGGAAATAGTGGTTTTGGGTGGCGGGAGTTACGAGTATTCCGTAAACGGGGGCCCATTCCAGGATTCACCCATTTTCAGGGACCTTCCCCCTGGGGAGAACACCCTGGTGGTCAACGACGCCAATGGGTGCGGGACCACGGAACCCATCCCCTTCCTCGTCATAGGATACCCCAAGTTTTTTACCCCCAACGGGGACGGGGCCAACGACACCTGGAACGTAGCGGGCCTCGGGGAGCTTACCGACCCTGTGGTCTTTATTTTTGACCGCTACGGGAAACTCCTCAAACAGCTCGATGAAACCACCCCGGGTTGGGACGGCACGTTTAACGGGAGTGAGCTCCCGGCTTCCGACTACTGGTTCCGCCTGGAATACAGCCGGGCGGCAGGGGACGGAGGGGTCACAAGCAATGTCCTGCGTTCCCATTTTTCGCTTAAGCGGTAGCGATCCAACGGGGAATCCGATACTTCTGCTGTCTCCCCAATCCTAGAAATTCAGGGTATAGGTGAGGGTATAAAAGGAATTGATCCGCTCCACCGAAGCGCTGCTCAGGCCGGTGTCGAACAGGGACTGGGGGATGTCCTGCCGTGTTCTGCTGTAGGCAAAATCAAGGCGGTTCGGCCCAAAGCTGAATCCGAGTCCCCCGGAGTACCCCTCGAGATCTCCCCAGGCCGAGTTGTCTTTAAAAGGGCTTTGTTCATACCGGTACCCCCCGCGGAGGCTCAGCCGGCCCAGCCGGTATTCGCCCCCTGCCCGAAACGTGGAAACCCCACCGAGCTGTTGGGAAATGAATTGGTTTTCGGTGTTGAAATCGGGATCGGAGGTGGGGCGCAACTCGGCATTGGACATGTTCTGGTATCCGTAATCAAAGCTCAGGAGCCCCGAAGTTCCGAACACCATGGCCAGACTCCCCGTATAGCGTGCAGGCGTTTTAATGGTATACCTGGGAAACAGGTTTACGATGCTGAAGTCGATAAAGGTGATGTCCGGGTTTTTGTCGGCAAAATCGGAGTTGACCCGCTGGGACAAATCATCGGTCATCTGGTACCAGGTGGGAGACTGGTAGCTCGCCCCCAGACGGAAGATTTCCCCTAATTTCGCGATGGCGCCCAGGCCGAATGAGAAACCGGAACCCTGGGATCTCAGAAAGTTGTCGAAACTGCCGTTCTGAATGGCAGATCCCTGGTCATAGCCGCTCTCGTCCAGGAAGGTCACCTGCTCATAAAGGACCGAATGGAAATTAAGCGAGGCCCCCAGCGATAGGAAGTCTTCGTATTGTCCCGCAAAATTCATGACCAGCCTGCTGTTATAGCCATTGGAGCTTTGAACGTAATTCTGGCTTACCTGACTGTAAGCTGCATTGGAGAAGTAGGCTGTGTTGTCGTCTTCGAATTCAACCGGATCGATAAACCCGGACTGGAAACCCAAAAAGGCCTGTTGAGCGCCAAAACCCAGGCTGCCCCCGATATCCAGGTAGGCATCTTCGATAAATTCGTTTTCCCTGACCTGCAGGGGACCCAGTGGGACGCCCTGGGCGTAACTGAGGAAATACTGATCGATGCCCACAGGGGAATTCCCGCGTATCAGGATTTCATTGTCAAAATTCTGCACCTGGTCGTAATTCACGGCCAGGGCCAGTTTCGTCCACCCGGAGCCCCCCCGGTTTCTAAATACCCAGACCCCGCCTACCTGGTTCAGTTCCAGGAAGCTGTCATTGGTGCTGGCCCCTGTCCCGTTAAAAAGCGCATTGTTTTTCTTTTGGTGCACACTGCCGGTAATGCTGAATTGTCCGTTGTTGAAGACCGCAGAACCGGCCGGGTTGATGCTCAGGGCCGAGAGTTCCCCTCCCAGGGCTCCAAAGGCCCCGCTCATCGCCTGGTAGCGGGCCGTTCCCTGGACGTCCTCCAAACTGAACCTGAGCACGTCGTTGATCGTTTGCCCGCTTGCCATGGTGCATAACAAAAGCAGGATGAAAGTGTGGATACGTTTCATTGGGATACTGGGTTAATTTAAAAGGAATGATTATTGACGTCCGCCACGTCCGCCGGAACGGCCTACGCCCCCTGAGCGGCCTCCACCCATGCTTCCTGAGGAGCGACCTCCGCCCCCGCTACTGCGTATGCCTCCTGAGGAGCGCATTCCGCCTCCGCTGCTTCGCATGCTCCCTGAAGAGCCACTGCTCCCAGAGCTGCGGTACGCCCCTGAAGGCCTCGAAGACCCCCCGTAGGAACGGCTGGAGTTAATCGATCTCGAGGAGGGATAACTGCTTCCGCGGGTGTACGAACCTGTCCGGTTGCCGGCGCTTCCTATATAGGTGTTTCCCCTGTAGGCCGTGGCGTTTCTGGGTACCCCTGTATAGGTTCGCGCAGCGCGTGAACTGCCATACCTGGGCACGGACCGGGTGCTTTTACTGCTCCGGTAGGCGTTGTTTCGCGCAGC
>CAZUZE010000345.1:0-2634 GCA_964624565.1 uncultured Robiginitalea sp. | reverse complement strand
TAGTTGGCTTTCCAAAAATATCACTAATTCCCGGAAGCCGGAATGGATTTCCGGACTTACCAATTGTTTCATCCCAACCTTCGGTTCGGAGGCCGGACGGGAAACCTGCCTCCCGCATCCGCACCAAATTGAATTTGGCAGGGTCCCCTCCCCCTCTCTGGAAGATGTACCAAGGATTGATCCACTGGGAAGGACCCGGTTCGAACTAAGGAACCCGGGCAGGCCCTTTCGGGGAAAATCTGCAGAAGCTGGTTGAATTCCATTGCGTTTTACCTTTTTATCGGGGTTTTCAACCAGTACGTTGGGTACCTGCCTAAAGTCTCCGTACCTTTTCAGTGCCCGCACATGCGGCTGCCCCAACTCCAACTTATGACGGAGAACCTGATCGTCAATTTTACGCCCACCGGCATGATCCCCACCCGGGAGATGACGCCCTATGTCCCGATCCTGGCCGGCGAAATCGTGGCCGATGTTAAAAAAGCCTGTGACCTGGGGATTTCGATGGTCCACCTCCACGCCCGTGAACCGGATACGGGAGAACCTACCTATAAAAAGGAGCTTTACGCAGAGATCATCGGGGGGATCAGGGCGTTTGCCCCCGAACTGGTCATTTGTGTGTCGCTGAGTGGTCGGAATTTCAAAGAACTCGAACAGCGCACCGATCCCCTGTTCCTGGAAGGGGACCTTAAACCGGACATGGGCAGCCTCACACTGAGCTCCCTGAACTTCAATCAAACCGCAAGCCTGAATGCCCCGTCCATGGTGCAGGACCTCGCCCGGGTCATGAAGGAAAAGGGGATTGTTCCCGAACTGGAAGCTTTCGACGTGGGCATGATCAATTACGCAAAGTATCTGGAGAAGAAAGGCCTGTTGTCACCCCCGTTTTACTTTAACCTGTTATTGGGCAATATCGCCTGTGCCCAGGCTACCCTGTTGCACGCGGGCATGATGGTAAATGAATTGCCCGAAGGGGCCTTCTGGAGCCTGGCGGGCATCGGTGATGCACAGCTAAAGATGAATTCCACAGCCATCGCCATGGGGGGCGGGGTCCGCGTCGGGATCGAAGACAATATTTGGTATGATTCCGGCAGATCCACCCTGGCCACCAATTCGGCCCTTTTGGAACGGATACACGAACTGGCGCGGGTCAATGAGCGAAACGTCATGGAACCCTCGGAACTGCGGGGGCTGCTTGGGTTAAAACCCGGAAACGGGGATTATGGCCGATAGGATGAAAAAGGGGAAACCGACCAAAGAAGACAGCCGGTACTATAAGCTGCACCTGATCCGCCACAGGATCCGCCATGGCCTGGTGATGCACAGTTTTTTCAATCTCCTGCTCAGGGTGGGTATCTCCATCAACCCCTACTGGATCGACGAGGAAGGCCTGCATTTGTGCGAAGAACCCGAGATTCGCGATGACAAAAGCCGCTACCGGATCGGGCCCGTGGATAAGGCCGTCGTGCTGGAGCTCTACCGGAACCTGCACTGGAATATGGAAGAACTCACCGAGCGCCTCAAATCCGATTACCACGCCCTGGGCCTGTACAGGGAAGATACACTGACCGCCTTCATGCTGATGCGCTACAAGCCTTTTTCCTTCAGGGGCAACCACATCGAACTTGGCGCGAATGAAGCCTATCTTGAAAACATGTACACCTACGAGGACTACAGGGGCCTGAGCCTCGCCCCCTACCTGAGGTACCAGGCTTACAAATCCCTTTTGGAGGCGGGAAAAACAAGGTGTTACAGCATTACCCAGTATTTCAATAAATCCTCTCGGAGGTTCAAAGGAAAACTAAACGCCAGGCATTCGGAGCTGTGGTTGCATCTCGATTTCTTTGGAAAGGTCAAACGAAACCTGCTTTTAAAGAAGTACTCCGTTCCTCTGTCCTGATCCTGTCTGCGGTCCCCTTTCATTGAATCAGTTCTCACCGGGGGTACATACAGGAACAGCACCTTCTGTACTGACATCCGGGTTCGCATAATGTCCCTTCCGGCTTGACTGCATTCCGTCAGTACGGCTTTTCCGGGCCCGGCTCCTGGTAAAAATCTGGATATTCCTTCCCGGGTTTTCAGTGCCAACAACATGTGAAGTATGTCAGGGGCTGATGCAGATAACACGGCCAATCCCTGTAAGCCCGCTTCCATTATAATAATATTGCAACACTTTGGAAATGAGCTTCTAAAATAAAGGGTTCAATGGACCTACAACAGTCGATGAGACACAATTTTCGGTATATTCCCCATCTAAAAACTAGTTAACCCTATGAAAAAAGTACTATTTATTTGCCTTGCTGTGTTTGTTGGCAGACTATCTGCGCAGGACGTCAGCGCCCTGGTCGGCGATGCGGTCAGTCCACTGAAATCGGATGCTTTTGTGGACCAAATCGCCTCAGATCAGCTAAAATCCCTGGCCAAAAAATTCAATTTTACCGATGCACAGGCAGAACAAGCCAGTGAATTTGTAACTAAGGCTTTAAAATCCCCAAAGGTGGGAAAGCTTCTTGGAAAGTATTCTCCGGAGCAACTTCTGTCACCTGAAGGACTTGAAATCATTCAGAATACACTCCTGGGCAATAAAAAATTCATGAAGAAGATGAAGGGGTTCCTGAACCCCGACCAGCTGGGGAT
>CAZUZE010000344.1:0-2664 GCA_964624565.1 uncultured Robiginitalea sp. | reverse complement strand
ACCCGCTTTTTTGAACATATGAATTACCAGTTTTCTTCCGGCCTAAATATAGGGATTCTGAAGAGGGCATCCTTCGTTGAAAATACCGGCGCTTTTGTGCAGTTCATCTAAAAACCGGGGGTGCCTTCCGGAGAAGGGTGCCGTACGTCGAATTGATTATACTATTTTTTTTTTCGCGGGGTTATTACTTCCTGTATGCCCCTAATAGAACTGTTGAATGACCTGTCTGGAATGCAATAAGAAACTCAGTTATCTGGACCATCGGGAATCAATCGAAGAATTTCAGGCAGAACTGTGTCCTGCCCATCGAAAACGTCTCGAACGACTTGTCAGTACGAACCAAATCCCAAAGGAAGCCGCCATCCTTTATTACGGCCTTATACAAGCCGGGGTAAAACCCATGCTGGCCTGGTGGAATGGCAAACATACGGTGGACCTCGCGGTTTCCCGCGTCAAACTGAACATCGAAATAGACTCTGAGTATGAATCCCTGACCCCGGAGCAGGCACTCCACGACCTGGAGGCGGCCATGCACTCCTTTAAAAACGGATTCACGACCATCCGCATCCCCGGGTTTCTGGTCCGGAATTCGCTCAGCGAAACGGTTGGGAACATCCTCGGGATCATCGAGGGGTTAAAACTCAATATCAGGGTCGTCTAACCTAAACCTCAGAACCATGGAACAAGAAATCAGCAATACGGACCGATCCTATAAGATGAGCATGTGGATCCTTATCCTCCTCGGAGTATCCGTGGTCATCATCAGCCTGAACATCCAGCCCGTCCTTTCAAAAATCCTGTTCGGACTCCCTATCATCGGTTCAGGGATCCTCGGGCTTGCCGGGACTTATTTTATCCTGAAGGGGATACATGAACCCCTGACGGAGAAAAAAGTGATCGCCCTTACCGTAAACCTGACGATGGTCGTGCTGATCCTGGCGATCCTGCTGAGCAACACCTTCTACAGCTAGCATTCCCAACGCTGCCTTTCAAACCTCTTTTTACCAATACCCCGGTACATAATACCGGAGTTCCGGATTAATTTGTACCTTTTGCAGAAAAGGTACATCCATGAATGTTACGGACAGAAGAAACTGGTTAAAGACCATGGCACTGGGAGGGGGATTTACCCTTCTTGGCGGGGTGCAGGGGTATGCGTCCCTGTTGAGGGAAGCCGAAGCCCCTTTTGCCGGCACGGCAAAGCTCAATTCCAACGAAAATCCCTATGGCCCCTCGGACTCTGTGCGGAAAGTCCTTCGGGAGAATTTCGACCTGGGCTGCCGGTACCCGTTCCTGTACGTCAAAGACCTGGTACGGGACATCGCCAAAAAGGAAGAAGTATCTGAGGACTGCGTGGTAATCACGGGTGGCTCCACGGAAGGGTTGCATGCGGCCGGGCTGGTATACGGCCTGGAAGGAGGCGAAATTGTCGCAGCCGATCCGACTTTCCAGGCGCTGATGCGCTATGCTGAAGGATTCGGCGCCTATGTGCACCGCGTACCCCTGGACGAGACCCTCACCCACGACCTGGATGCCATGGAGCGCCGGGTTACCGGAAAGACACGACTTATTTTTATCTGTAATCCGAACAACCCCTCGGGAACGCTTCTCGATGCGGGGCGTTTGAGGGACTTTTGCGCTTCCACGGCTTCTCGCGCAGTGGTTTTCAGCGATGAAGCCTATTACGACTACATCACGGAACCGGACTACCCTTCGATGACTTCCCTGGTACGGGACGGGTACAATGTAATCGTATCGAAGACCTTTTCCAAGGTATACGGCCTGGCCGGCCTCCGTATCGGGTACCTTATCGCCCGCCCTGACATCGCGGGGAGGCTGCGCGATTCCCTGATGGCAAACACGAACACCCTTGCCATCCTGGCAGCCCGGCAGGCCCTGGCCGACACGGACTTCTACAAATTCAGCCTGGCGCAAAACGAGAAGTGCAAAAACATGATCTACAATCAGCTGGACCAGATGAATCTCCCGTACATCCGGTCCCATACGAATTTTGTGTTCTTCAAAAGCGGGGTCCCCATTTCCGATCTGATGGGTAAAATGGCAGCACAGGGAGTGCAAATTGGACGCCCCTTCCCTCCCCTGCTGGACTGGGCGCGCATAAGTACCGGGAAAATCGAGGAAGTAGAAGCCTTTACCAGGGGCATTCAAAAAGTCCTCACCTGAAGAAAGGGGCATGGCGGAATCCCCTGACCTGATTCCTTCAGGGCCTGGAAGGGGGCGGGGTCGCTGTCTGGAGGGCGCCCGGGCATCAGGCCTTCTTGAACCGGATTGCCAAAACCGAGTTAAACTTGACGTAACTATTAGAAAATTATGGGGATATTTTGGGATTTGCTACAGCAGGACGAACTGGATAAACAGGAAAAAAAAGCCGCCAGCCTTGAAGAGAGGGTGGCGCATTTGGAGGAACAGCTGGCCAATACCCGGTCCCAGCTCAGGAAAACGCTGGAGGCGCTGGAATCGCATTTATCCCGCGATATTGACGGAGACGGTATCACGGGCCCGGCCGCGGATCGGCCTTAAGAGGGAGCCCCTTGGATGCCGTTGACATCATTTCGCTGATAGCCATTTTACTCTTCGCCCGACTGGGCATTCGATTGTACCTCCGCTATAAAAAAACCTTTCGAAAGAAAGGCGATAAAGAAG
>CAZUZE010000343.1:0-2665 GCA_964624565.1 uncultured Robiginitalea sp. | reverse complement strand
GATATCAACAGGGGAAACCGGCTGGTGAGCCTCACTTCAAGTGCCACCAAAGGGATCGGGCTCCACAACCATATCGTCAGGCAGGGGGGGGCGGACCATCCGAATGCAGCCCTCAAATTCCGGCAGGGGGACGTCATCACCTCCACCCTGGAAACGGCCCGGGGGGAGACCATCATCATAACCCATGATTGCAACCTGCCAAGGCCCTATTCCCTGGGGTTCCGGGTACAGGGCGCCAACGGGCTTTGGGAAGTGGACGGGGACAGGATCTATATAGAAGGCGCTTCCGAGCCGCACCGTTGGGATCAGGCCGGCCCCTGGCTGGACAAATACGAGCATCCGCTCTGGGAGAAGTACGGGGAATACGCTTCGGGCTCCGGCCATGGCGGGATGGACTTTTTTGTGCTTCACGCCTTTGTGGAATCTGCCAAAAGGGGGATTGCCCCACCCATAGATGTATACGATGCGGCGGCCTGGAGTGCCGTGACCCCCCTTTCGGAGGTATCGATAGCCGAAAAGGGCGCCCCACAGTTTTTCCCGGACTTTACCCGGGGCCGGTGGATGGACCGGAGCCCCTATGACTGGATCAAGGGGAGCTGGTAGGCCGGGCCCGAACTGATTTTTATCATGTGCGGACAGGGCCTTTCGGCCTAGATTTGTAGGAAACGAAATGTGTATGTGCGATCTGGTTGCGAAATACAATGTTCCGGGCCCCCGGTATACGAGTTATCCCACCGTACCCTACTGGGATGAGGGATCCTTCTCAGGAATAGGGTGGGAGCAAAGCGTCTCCCGCGCCTTTTCCGAAAGCCATGATAAAACGGGGATCAGCCTCTATATCCACCTGCCGTTTTGCGAAAGCATGTGCACCTTTTGCGGATGCCACAAGCGGATTACCAGAAGGCATTCCGTGGAGTCACCTTATATAAAGGCCCTGTTGAAGGAGTGGGAACTCTACCAGAAGCTTTTTGGCAGCAGGCCGGTAATCCGGGAGTTGCACCTGGGCGGGGGTACCCCCACCTTCTTTTCCCCGGAAAACCTCAAAGCACTCCTGGATGGTATCTTCCGCTATGCCGACCAGGCCGAGGACCGGGAGTACAGTTTTGAAGGACATCCCGCGAACACGACGCGGGAACACCTAAGGGTGCTTTACCAGGCCGGGTTCCGAAGGGTATCTTTTGGGGTACAGGACTACAATGAAACTGTACAGCGGGCGATAAACCGGATCCAGACCTATGAGCAGGTTGCCGATATCACGCGGATCGCGAGGGAAGAAGGTTATACCTCTGTGGGGCACGACATTATTTACGGCCTTCCTTTTCAGAAGGCATCCCATGTGGCCGAAACCCTGAAGAAAACGTCTGAACTCCGCCCGGACCGCCTGGCGTTCTACAGCTATGCCCATGTGCCGTGGCTCAAGGGAAATGGCCAACGGGGATTTCAGGATTCAGACCTGCCTTCTCCCGAAGAGAAGCGCCGGCAGTATGAGCTTGGCAGGGAGGTGCTGGGAGCAGCGGGCTACCGGGAGATTGGAATGGACCACTACGCCCTGGAGTCGGACGGGCTCTATCAGTCCATGGTCAACGGAGGCCTGCACCGCAACTTTATGGGGTACACCGTCTCACGGACGCGGATGATGATCGGCCTGGGGGTTTCGAGCATCAGTGACAGCTGGTACGGATTTGCACAGAACGTCAAGAATATCGAAGAATACGAACACCTGGTAGCCTCAGGGATCATCCCGGTGTTTCGCGGGCACCTGCTTTCTGAAGAGGATCAGCTGGTCCGCAGGCACATCCTCGACCTGATGTGCCGTTTTGAGACCCGATGGGATAAAGGGCTTTCCCCCGGGCGCCTTGCCGAAATCCGCGAACGACTCATAGAACCGGAAGCGGACGGGCTGGTGTCCCTGGATCCGGATACTCTCCGGGTCACCGGGCGGGGACGGGTCTTTATCCGCAACATCTGTATGGCCTTTGACCTGCATTTGCACAATAAAGTGCCTGAAACAAGGTTATTTTCAATGACCGTCTAACCTAATCCCAACGCCATGAAAACTATTATCGTACCTGTCGATTTCTCCGAACAATCCGAATATGCCCTGGAAGTGGCGTCTTCGCTGGCCAAAAAGCATGGATCGGAGATTATCGTGCTGCATATGCTCGAACTGAATTACGCGATGATTTCCTCCTCTGAGGCCTATCATCCCGAACAGACGGTATTCCTTCTGAAGGTGGCCGAAAAGCGCCTTGGCGAGTTTTTGCAAAAGGACTACCTGAAAGGCATCAAGGTTACCCCTGTGATCAAGCACTACAAGGTTTTCTCCGAGGTGAATGAGGTGGCTGAAGACCACAAGGCGGACCTGATCGTGATGGGGTCCCATGGAACGGACGGGCTGCAGGAGATCTTTATCGGATCCAATGCGGAACGGGTGGTGCGAAACTCCGAGGTTCCGGTAATAGTAGTTAAAAGAAGGAGACGCGGATTCAAGATCGATACGTTTGTCTTCGCCTGTGATTTCAAAGAGGAAACCCTGCCGGCCTTCAAAAAGGCAAAAGCGTTTGCCGATAAGCTAAATGCGAAATTCAAGGTGGTTTATATCAATACCCCCGGGGATCATTTCCTGAGCGACGGGGATATGAACCAGCAGATTTCCAAGTTCCTG
>CAZUZE010000342.1:0-2669 GCA_964624565.1 uncultured Robiginitalea sp. | reverse complement strand
TTTTGAGGCCTTCCCAATAAGCGTCCAGGGTGTTCCCAATGGGCGTCAACGCCCCCATCCCGGTAACTACAACTCGCTTCTTATCCATGGAACGATTCTCTAAAAGTTCTTTCTAGCCAAGTGTAAATTAAAAAAAATTATCCATGCAGTCCGTTTACCACATGGATAATTTAAATGCCAATGATTGGAATATCATTAATTCTTGGCCTCCTCAATATAACTGATGGCCTGGCCAACGGTTGCTATATTTTCTGCTTGATCGTCAGGGATTTGTATATCGAATTCCTTTTCGAATTCCATGATGAGTTCCACGGTATCCAGTGAATCCGCCCCCAGGTCGTTGGTAAAGCTGGCCTCAGTAACCACTTCGTTTTCATCAACACCCAGCTTATCAACAATAATAGCCTTTACTCTTGATGCAATATCTGACATATTGTAAGATTTAAAATTAAGATGATGGCAAAAATATAAAACTTTGGAATAAAACCCCCTTTTACCATCAAAATGTATCCTAATATACACAATTTAGAACTGACAATAGTACATTTGTTGCAAAATCCATCCCGAAACCCCTTCCGTGGAAACCACTAAAAACATTGTACTATTCGCCTCAGGATCAGGCTCGAATGTAGAGAATATCGCCAACTACTTCAAAGGCGACGCCCGGGTATGCGTCAGGGGGGTGCTCTGCAACAACCCCGGGGCGGGCGTGGTGGAACGCTGTAAAAGGCTGGGGCTGCCGCTTTATTGCTTCAACCGTCCTGCCTATGAGGAAGAAACCGGGTTGCTTGGGCTCCTGCGCAGCCTGGAGCCCGACCTGATCGTCCTGGCGGGGTTCCTTTGGAAGATCCCGGGGACATTCATCACTGCATTCCCGGACCGCATTATAAACATCCACCCGGCCCTGCTCCCCGCGTATGGCGGCAAGGGGATGTACGGCATGCACGTCCACAGGGCCGTCATCCGGGACGGGCAAAGAGAATCGGGCATTACCATCCACAGGGTTAACGAGGCCTATGACGAAGGCGCCATCCTGTTGCAAAAGAGGACCGCGGTAGCGCCCGGGGATACCCCGGAACGCCTGGCAGAGAAGATCCACGCCCTCGAATTCAAATATTTCCCCACCACCATTGCCGGTCTTTTATTCCCGTAACCCTTGGGCGCTAAAAAAAAATATTACGTCGTCTGGCACGGCAAAACCCCCGGGGTTTACGACAGCTGGCAGGCCTGCAAAAAAGAGGTGGCCGGCGTGGAAGGGGCCCGGTACATGGGGTTTGTCTCCCGTGCGGAGGCGGAAAAGGCTTTCAGGGCCCCTTATGAGGAGAGCCTCAGGCTGAATGCCTCGAAAAAAAAGGGGGCACGCGGCCAGTTGAAGAAGATCGGCCCCCCGAACTACCACTCGATCGCCGTGGATGCCGCATCGAGCGGAAATCCCGGTGTCATGGAATATCAGGGGGTGGAGACCAAAACCGGGAAAAAGCTCTTCCGGCAGGGGCCTTTTGAGGAAGGAACCAACAACATCGGTGAATTCCTGGCCATTGTCCACGGGCTCGCCTACCTCAAAAAACACGGGAGTGACCGGGTGCTCTATTCGGATTCAAGAACCGCGATCAGCTGGGTGCGCAAGAAGAAGTGCAACACCCGCCTCGGGGAATCGGAAAAAAACGCCCCCCTTTTTGAAATGATCCGGCGCGCAGAGCACTGGCTGCATTCGAATTCCTACAGCACCCCCGTGGTGAAATGGGAAACCCGGGCCTGGGGTGAAATCCCGGCCGATTTCGGAAGGAAGTAGGCGGCAACTTCCCTTCGGATACGCGGGCGTATCGCAAATCAAAACCGTATATTTGCAAAAATCTTTCAAGGCTGTGGGTAAATTACTCGTTCTGGGCACCGTGGCATTCGACGCTATCGAAACTCCCTTTGGAAAAACCGACAAAATCCTCGGAGGCGCGGCCACTTTCATCGGCCTTGCCGCCTCCAATTACGATGTGGAACCGGCTATCGTCTCTGTGGTGGGGGAAGACTTCCCGCCCGAGTACCTCGAATTGCTCAAAGCACGATCCGTGGATATCGAAGGAGTGGAGGTCGTAAAAGGGGGGAAAACCTTTTTCTGGAGCGGAAAATACCAGCATGACCTCAATAAACGGGATACCCTGGCAACCGAACTCAATGTGCTGGCCGATTTCAAACCTGTAGTGCCCCCGGATTTCAGGAACCCGGATGTGGTCATGCTGGGCAACCTCCACCCGGGCATTCAGATGGAGGTGCTGGACCAACTTGAGGACCGGCCCAAACTCGTCGTACTGGACACGATGAATTACTGGATGGAGCACACCTGGGATGCGCTGATCGATGTCATCGGCAGGGTCGATGTCATTGCGATCAACGATGAGGAGGCACGGCAGCTTTCCGGGGAATATTCCCTGGTGAAGGCCGCCCGGAAAATCAGTGACCTCGGTCCTGACTACGTCCTGATCAAAAAAGGGGAAAACGGGGCGCTCCTCTTTCACGATAAGCGGATTTTCTTTGCACCTGCCCTCCCCCTGGAAGATGTCTTCGACCCTACCGGGGCAGGGGATACATTTGCCGGAGGGTTTACCGGATATCTGGCGGCTACGGAAAACATCACTTTTGAAAACCTCAAAAACGCCGTAATACACGGGGCCAAC
>CAZUZE010000341.1:0-2670 GCA_964624565.1 uncultured Robiginitalea sp. | reverse complement strand
AAATTGTAATCCCTGCAATCAAGATCGAGCTGTTTTAGAATATTATATGGAACTTTGGGACCAGTCCATGCAAGGAGGTTTCAGGTTTGATCTTACGAAAAGTACCCATATGCTAATCAAATTTATTTAGAATTATTGGAATTAAGAGAGGCAGGTCCTTCATTTACATCTTGTACAGGTTAATCGGTCAGATACGTTTGGGGATCCCGGTTCCTGGACTGAGAAGCCTGCAGGCCATTAGGCAGTTATGTTTGCAGGAGTTTCATACCCAGGCTGTACATTCCGCTATGGAATAAGAGAATCAAAGAATCATATACAGGCGACAAATGCGGCAACTGCGGATTTTGGGATTTAAAGCGAAGGACTTGATAGGGGGTAGCCCGATCAGCCAAAACATTCGTGAGGTCCAAGGGATCCTGTCGGATCCGTTTGGTGAACAGGCCCAAAAGCTACGGGAGGATTACCTGCAAAGCCTCCTGCGGCGTGCCAGCAACTCTGTGCCGTATTACAGCGACATGAAGTGTGGCGGCCTTGATGCTTTTCCAGTAATCAAAAAAACCACCATTCAGGATTATTTCGATTCTTTCAGGTCCCGGGATTATGAATCCGAATCCCTTTTCAGGGTTTCCACCAGCGGATCAACCGGAGTGCCATTTGTCTTATACCACAACAAGGATAAGCGGAAACGAAATACCTCGGATGTTTTGTTTTTCATGGGGCAGACGGGATATCAATTGGGGAACGCCCTGCTGGAACTGGAAGTGTGGCGCGGCCATAACAGGCGGTCCAGGATCCGGAACCTGCTCCAGAACACCTTTCAGTTCGATGTGACCAAACTGGATGATGAAAAAATCAAGGCTTTTTTAAAGATGGTGGGGGAGAGACGGGGGCGTATTAACATGCTTGGTTTTTCCTCCGCCTTTGAGTCGATCTGCCAATATATGGACAAACATGATATTTACTACGAGAAAGGGAATATCGCGGGGATTACAGCGAACTCCGAATATCTGAACGGATATACCCGGGAGACCTTAAAAAAGCGATTCCGCACTAAGGTATATTCCAGATACTCGAATGAGGAAATTGGCATCCTGGCGCACCAGACTGAAAACTCGGGTGACAACTTCGTTCTGAACTGGGGCAGCTATTTTTTTGAGATCCTTGAAATGGACAAAGACATTCCGGCACAGAAAGGGCAGTTGGGACGGATTGTGGTCACGGATTTATTTAACCATTCCATGCCCCTTATCCGATATGACACCGGGGATGTGGGCATGTTTAACCCGGAATATCCCGACAACCGGTATCTGAGCAATGTGGAGGGCAGGAAAATGGACCTGGTTACCAACACGCGGGGGACCGTGCTGTCCTCCTTCGTGGTCTACACCTTGTTTTATCCCTACTACCACCTTCTGAACCAGTATCAGTTTATCCAGGAGGCTGCAAAGGACTACACGATTAAATTGAATGTCAGGGATGGGTTTGACAGGGAAAAGGAACTTATCCAGGCGGTAAAAAGCGATTTTGGGCAGGACGCAGCGGTCCGGATTGTCTATGTCGATGAAATTCCGCCCCTGGCATCCGGCAAGCGGCGGAAGGTTGTTAACCTGTACAACAACAGGCCATAACTGGCAGCGTTTCCACAATGAGCTCAGAACCGTACATTTCCATATTGATCCCGGATGGGGAAAGCCACCTGACGATTCAGGTAATCATCTGTCTGAGCAGGGTCAAAAATTACAGGATCCACGTACTTTCCTCTGTGAAAACCAATGAAATTCGATTTTCCCGGTATGTCTCAACTTTTGCATTTTATCCGGACCTGAAATCGGACCCGCAATGGATCAGTGCTATAAATTCCGAAGTCAGCAAATACGATATAGATGTCATTATGCCCGTATTTGAAACTGGGATCCGCAGGTTGTTGGTCAACGAGGGTCAGCTTTCAGAACCCGGTCGCCTGGTCCTTCTGCCACCACTCAGCTCTTTCGATATTGCCATTGATAAATGGAAACTGTACCTGCATTGCTCCAAACACGGGATTTCCTGCCCGAAGACCTGGTTGTATGAGAGCACGTCGGATGTAAAAGGCGAATATTCCTTGCCTTTGGTCGTAAAGCCAACAACCGGATTCGGGGGTGGGATGGGGATTACGCTCCTCAGAAACCGGGAGGAATGGGAGCAGTATTTTTCAGGCATCCAAACTGGCCCTCACTCCTATTTGTTACAGGAATACATTGAAGGGATTGATTATTCCTGCAGTGTGTTATGTGAAAAGGGAGAAATACGTGCCTATACGATCCAAAGGTCCGAAAGCGGCATGCCCGGCCACTTTGGTCCACAGATGGCTTACCAATTCGAGAGGAACGAAAAAATCCTGGAGTTGTGCACCGAATTGATGCAGACGCTGAATTGGTCCGGAATTGCCTCTGTCGACATCCGTTATGACCGGCAGGGGGATGCGTACAAAATACTGGAGGTAAACACCCGATTCTGGCGCTCCCTCGTCGGTTCCCTCCACGCCGGCATAAATTTTCCGGATTTGCTCGCCCGTCAAGTCTACATGGGGAATCCTGATGAACTACCTCCCTATGAGGAGATCAGGTTTTTTGACTTAAAGGGCTTTGCGGGCATGATGCTCAAAAACAAGACACTTGTGTTCAATGGAAG
>CAZUZE010000340.1:0-2688 GCA_964624565.1 uncultured Robiginitalea sp. | reverse complement strand
CAGTTCATAGTTTAAAGGCAACCCCAAAGCCCAGGTTCCAGTTGTCGTACGCGTCTATTTTGATGTCATAGGAAAGGTTCAGCAATAATTCAAGGCGAGGGTTGACCTTCAAATAGGGTTCAAGTCCCAACCGGACCAGGCCGAACGTCTCCTCTTTCGCATACTCAAATCCGCCGCCCAAAAGGACGCCGAGGTGGTTGACCACCCTGTACGTCCCCGTGGCCAGCAGGGCAATGGGGTAAGACCTTTCAATCAGTTCTCCCTCCTCTCTTCCGCTGCCCTCGACGGCAAATTGCTCGACGATTATATCCCCGGCGATGCCGATGGTAAACCGGTCGTTCAACTCATAGTTGTAGGCCAGCATAAAGGAGGGCAGGCTGAGCCAGGTGCGTTCCCCGTCCCTGATCCCCTGGCTGACATGGTCATGGGAGAGCAGGACACTGAATATATGGCGCCTTTCCTTTTCTTCGGCTTCTTCACCCAATTCCGACTCCACGCCAGGTCCTGTTTCCCGTTCCTCCTGGGCCCGGACCAGGGTACACGGTCCGAGGAACAGCAGAAGCATCAATGAGGATTTCAGCAAATCATTAGTTCCCAACATGGGCATAATACTATTCAGGAGCGAACCCGCCCGATCCGTAATTTTGGGCAGCCCTGAGGTTCGGAAATCGCGAACTCAAAAACGCTGCTGATAGACTATAACGAGCTATTGGTACGTTCCATTTAGCCTGCTTTACCCCGGTTACACCTGCCTGGAAAAAAAAGTAAACACGCAGCAACATCCGTCCTGGTACCAACAAGTCGTCTGGGGGAACAGACAAATTTAAATGTATGTTTTTTCAGTTGTTTTAACAAATAATTAAGATGTTAATTCCGCAGTGGAATCGTTCAGGAATGAACGGTCCTCAACAGCCCATCCGAGGTTAATTGAAAGAGGATAGGTCTATTTTCCCAGTTCCTTTTTAATCTCATCCTGTATGCTCTCAAACCGGCTTTTTAATTCCGAGGAGATCTTCGTGCCCACCCCTTTGAGCTTGCGCAGTTTCAGGGAGAGGTAAATACTGAAGATACCGGCGGAAATCAGGGCGAGGCCGATCCAGAAGACGATGGTCATCCCGGCAAATGCCGGATTCCAAAGGAGCAGGAAGGAAAACAGGACGCCGAGGATTCCAAAAAAGAGCAGGGTGCCCCACCCGGAGTTATCCTCGTAATTCTTTAAATCCAGCGCAAAACTGATGGCCCCGATCGAGCGGAACAGGACCAGGAACCCCAGGCTGAAGGCCAGGATGAGTTCGGTGATCCCGGGTTTTGCGATAAGAAGTACGCCGACCAGGAACGTAATGATGCCAAAGATCAGCGTCCAGCCCCAGTTTTCCAGTTCATCGCGGTTGGAGATTGAAAACACAATTTCGATGGCCCCGGAGATCACAAAGGACCATCCGAAGAACAGGGCCAGGGCCAGGAAGGAACCCTCCGGGGAAATAAAGCTGTAAATGCCCCCGGCCAGGAAGATAAGCCCTACGATCAGGAGGATGTACCAATTTTTGACTGAGTTGCGGATTGTTTTTATGCCTTGCATGGGTTGGTTTTTAGGAAGCCGGGGCCCCGCCGTTGGGATAGGAGGAAGGCGGCGGGGCCTGTCGGCTAAATTACGAGGGTGAATATATTGGAAAAGGGAAAGGACCCCACGGGATTGTATTCCCAAAAATGTCCAAGATTATAATCCTGCACAACAATCAAGCGTGCTAAAAAAATAAGGACTGGAGTGAGGAAGAGATAGAGTTCGTCTCAGGCCACTTTGTACTTGGAAGGCGTACACCCGGTTTTCAGCTTGAAGGCCTTGTTGAAGGTGGTCCTGGATTTAAAACCCACCTCACGGGCAATGCCTTCGAGGCTCAGGTTTTCCCAATTGGAATTCTCGAGGTTCCTGAGAGCCACTTCAATGCGTTTTTCATTGAGCAGCTGATTAAAATTCATCTGGTACACCTTGTTTATGAGGTAGGAAAGGGTGTTTTTCGACAGTCCGAGATGCACTGCCAGGTCGGACTGCCGGAAGGTGGGTTTCAGAAAATCGCGTTCTTCCCTGAAGTATGTCTCGAGTACTTCTTTAAAGCGTGCCTCCTCCGGTTTCAGAAGGCGATTGCCTGCTTCCCTGCCGCTCGCTTTTGACCGTCCCGCACCTGAGCTTATGGTGCCGTAGAGTACGTGGGGTTCCAGGAACAGCCCCAAAAAGACAATCACCAAGGCCACCATAAACAGGGAGGAACCATAGAGGTAGGAGGGCACCGCCTGCGTATCGGTTGCCAGGAGCAACAGGAGCACGGCGTAGCAGATTCCGAGAAAAAGGGAAATCCAATTCACCCAAATCAACTTCCGGCGGCGTGAGGTCCTGCTCGCACGCTCCCTGTATTTAAGCGTCCGGATAAACGTGGTGGCCATCAATACCACCCCCAGGCACAGGGAAATGACATAGTGCCAGGCATTCGGGACGGCGCTGGCCCGGCCATAGACCATAATGTCTGGGTTGGTCTGCAGACTTTGCAATCCCCTGACTTTAAAATCTGCGTCCTGAAGAAAGAAGGGCATCAGTTCGGCGATGTGTATCAGCGGGATGGCAAAAAGGAAGAGGTCGGCACGGGTCGGTTTGTCCTGGTTCTGCTCGATGGCTTTTCCCAGCAGGAAAAGCGA
>CAZUZE010000339.1:0-2750 GCA_964624565.1 uncultured Robiginitalea sp. | reverse complement strand
ATCGCCTTCGGTTTGATGTTACTGGCGCCTGCTGCGGGCAGGGGGCAGGAATCCGTGGGTTCTGAACTCTACCGGACCATCCTCGACCTGGACAACACGTACTTTACGGCCTATAACAAGTGCGACCTGGCCACCCAGGCCAGCCTGATGAGCGATGACCTGGAGTTTTATCACGACCAGGGGGGACTAAGCACCTCAAAATCCGAGATCATCAAAAGCATTGAAGCCAATATTTGCGGCAAGGTTACCCGGGAACTGGTGCAGGAAAGTATCGAAGTGCATGAAATAAAGGGTTTTGGTGCTGTGGAAATCGGGTACCACAAGTTCTTTAACAACCAGGAGCCCGACGCCATATCCAAACCCAGCCGGTTTATAACGGTCTGGAAAAATACCGGGGGCAACTGGAAAATGCACCGGATCATAAGCCTGCATTAACGATATCAGCTACGTTTATTCATCAATCATCATAAACCTGTCATCAATTATGAAAACCAAAAAAACGAACAGTTAACCCGGATCCCGGCTCCTCAAAAGCAGGGTATCAAAGAAGCGACAAATTATGAATGTAGAAAATACAAAAGCACAAATGCGCAAGGGGGTACTCGAGTACTGCATCCTGTCCATTCTGAGGGAAGAAGACAAGTATGCCTCTGAAATACTCAATACCCTGAAGGACGCAAGAATGCTCGTGGTGGAGGGCACCATATACCCTCTGCTCACCCGCCTGAAAAACGCCGGGTTACTGAGCTATCGCTGGGAAGAATCCAGCTCCGGTCCACCCAGGAAGTACTACGGCCTCACAGAGACCGGCAAGTTATTCCTGAAAGAACTCAATACCACCTGGGACGAACTCCGTACGGCGGTTAATGTGGTTACCAACGATAAAAAGAAGTAAGATGAACAAGACAGTAAATATCAATCTGGCCAACATGCTTTTTCATATTGATGAAAACGCATACCTGAAGTTGCAGCGCTACCTGGAGGCCATAAGACGTTCCTTTTCAGGCACCACCGGGAGCGACGAGATCATCGCCGATATCGAAGCCAGGATCGCCGAGCTCTTCTATGAGAAAATGGAGAACGAGCGGCAGGTGATCACTACCAAGGAAGTAGACGAGGTAATCGCCATTATGGGCCAGCCGGAAGACTATCACATCGACGAGGAGATCTTTGAGGATGCCCCTGCGGGATCACGCCCTTCCTCCGGGCGTTCGCGGGTCAAAAAACTCTACAGGGACATGGACCGCAAATATATCGGCGGGGTCTGTGCCGGGCTGGAGTACTACATCGGGCTGGACGCCCTGTGGATCCGGCTTATCTTCCTCTTCCTGGCTGTTTTTGCCGGGGGCTTTGGCCTGATCGCCTATATCATTCTCTGGATCCTGGTGCCCGAAGCGGAGACCACGGCACAGAAGCTGGATATGACCGGGGAACCCGTCAACATCAGCAATATCGAGCGAAAGGTCAAGGAAGGCTTTGAAGGGGTAGCCGACAAAGTCCGCAGCGTCGACTACGACAAAGTCGGGGACCAGGTAAAAAGGACAGGGAAATCTTTTTTTGACACCATTGGGGACATCATCATGTTCCTCTTTAAGGTCATCGGCAAATTCATCGGCATCCTGCTGATTATCATCGGGGCGGCAATGTTGATCGGCCTTTTTATCGGCCTCTTTACCGTGGGGATCCTAGATGCCGTGCATATTCCGGGCATTGATATCATCAGCCTGGTAAACTCTACGGAAACCCCCGTCTGGGTGGTTTCCCTGCTGATGTTCTTCGCCATTGGGATCCCGTTTTTCTTCCTGATGTACCTGGGGTTGCGGATCTTGGTAAACAACCTGAAATCCATAGGGAATATCGCCAAATTCTCCCTCCTGGGCCTTTGGCTGATCTCGCTGATTTCCCTGGCTGTCCTGGGGATCAAACAGGCATCCGCCCATGCCTATACCGGCAGTGTAAGCGAACGGGTTGCCCTCGGGGAAGGCCTGGCCCCTGATACCCTCAGGATCCAGTTCCGCGATTCGGACTACGAAACCCTTTCCTCTGCCACGGTGGGCGGATTGGAAATCCGGTACGACGAGGCGGATAATCCCCTGCTCTACTCGGATGACCTGCTGATGGACATACAGGTGTCCGAAGACTCCGTCCTCAGCCTCAAGATTCGAAAGGATGCCGATGGCAGTTCCTACCAGAACGCCAGGGACCGGGCCGGGCAGGTCGACTATTCGTATTCCTTTTCAGGGAGTACGCTGACCCTGTCGGACCATTTTACCACGGACGTAAAGAACAAGATCCGGAACCAGGAAATGCGCCTGACGCTCTACGTGCCGGCAGGCACGGTCTTAACCTTCAATTCCACGGCGGGGGATTACATCGGAAGGCAGACGAGATACGACAGGGACATGTACCGCAAGCGGATCGTTAACTACACCTGGGTGATGGAAGATAATGGCGTGCTCAGCTGCCTTGACTGCCCGGTGGAAGAAGGTGAGGATGATGAAAACGGGGATGGACGGGGACGCATCATTATCAATGAAGACGGGATCGATATCGACGTTCAGGATTCCCAGGACACGTTCCGTATGAAGATCGACCAGGATGGAATCGAGGTCAAAGCAAAGGAAAATGACTGAGGCTTCAATTCAGGCAGCGATTTTTACACTTCGGTATTCTTTTTTGCCTGATCCGGCCTTTGTCCCCCAATTTTACGCCATCAAAACTATTTGAAACAACCACAACACTAGAAACAA
>CAZUZE010000338.1:0-2751 GCA_964624565.1 uncultured Robiginitalea sp. | reverse complement strand
TATCGCCAACTGTGTTTTCCCCCGCCAGGACGGTAGCAAACTCATTTTTATGGACCCGTTAGTATTCAAGGCCTCGGACATCGAAGAAATGGCCTCGGCCTTTCTGGGCTGGCAGATGGACGTTGTGCAGCAGGAATGCGGGAAGTTCCGGGGAACACTCAATGGGTTTTCACTCTGCGAGGGCAGGATCAACTTTTATTCAGCACGTATCAACCGACGTGTGTTTGCCAATGGGCACCACCTGCCGGGGAGCGTCATGTTCACCTTTATCGAGTGCCCTACAAAGTGCATATGGAATGGGGAACACGTCCATGATTTTAAGCTGTTTGTCACCGATGCCGAGCGGGGGCTGGACCTTGATGCGGGACGCGGTTTTATATCCTTCTCAATGAGTATTGAAAAGGACTTGCTGGAGGAGTGGTTTCGCGCTGAAGCTATAAAGCTTCCCGCCAGCTGGGACTTTTATCTGGACTTCAAAAAGAGCCACCAGTTCCAGGAGGCTCAAACCCTAAAACGGGTTTTTAAAGAGGCCCTGTATCTGGGCAGGTGTGAGCTTTCTGAAGTGCGAAAAGCCCTGATGGACGCACTCCATCCGATCCGGGAAAAGGCCTTCGGACGGATCGCCGTAAATTTTGCATCCATACATGAAGCTATCGAAATGATACATGAAAGCGTGCGGCTCGGGAAGGAAGTCAACCTTGAAAAAGTACTTGAATTTCACGGGGGGCCGATGCGGACGTTTTATTATAACTTCAAGAAGTACACCGGGTGCACCCCCCATCAGTATATTAAATCCCTTAGGCTGGCCGGCGTACTCAAAAATCTTAAAATGGCAGACCACAGGTCCCAATGTGTCCGCGAAATTGCCTACCAGTTTGGGTTCAGGCACCTCGGGCAGTTTGCCAGGGATTACGGGAACCTTTTCGGCGAGGTGCCCTCAGAGAGCCTGAAAAGGAGCCTTCATAAATGATATTCGTCATGTATTGTTAGCTTTTGCAAAATTTTGATAAGGGTCGGCAAAAAATTCCGTTCTTTTAATGACTATTTGGTCTATGCAATGTCATATATCAAATCACTAGGTGAAAATTGAGTTTAACCGGTAAATGATTAACTAAACCAACAGATTTTATGAGAACCTTTACGAAATGGAAAAACGCCTTAATGCTGGCCATGGTAATTGGGTTTGTAGCTTCGGCCACGGCCCAGAAGAAGCCCAACATCCTGGTGATCTGGGGTGATGACGTGGGTTACTGGAACATCAGCCACAACAACCACGGGATGATGGGGTACAAGACCCCGAACATCGACCGCATCGCCAAAGCGGGGATTTCCTTCACGGACTACTACGCCCAGCAGAGCTGTACCGCTGGACGGGCGGCCTTTTTGGGCGGTAACGTGCCGGTGCGGACAGGGATGACCAAGGTAGGGATGCCCGGGGCACCCGAGGGATGGCAAAAGACCGACGTAACCATTGCCGAGGTGATGAAAAGCCAGGGGTATGCCACCGGACAATTTGGGAAGAACCACCAGGGGGACCGGGATGAGCATTTGCCCACCATGCACGGTTGGGATGAGTTCTTCGGGAACCTGTACCACCTGAATGCGGAGGAAGAACCTGAGAACGAAGATTACCCCACCGGTATGGTGCTGGCCAATGGCAAGAAGTTCGAGGACGTATTCGGACCGAGGGGAGTAATCCACAGCTGGGCAGACGGCAAGGGCGGACAACGGATCGAAGATACAGGGGCCCTGACCAAAAAGCGGATGGAGCGTATTGACGATGAGACCGTGGCCGCGACCAAGGAATTCATCAAGAAGCAGGTGGATGCCGGGAAGCCGTTTTTCACCTGGTGGAACGGGACCCGCATGCATTTCCGCACGCATGTGAGCGAAGACCGCCGCCATGAAGGGAACGACGAGTATACCGATGGGATGATCGAGCACGACATGCACGTGGGCATGCTGCTGGATTACCTGGATGAACTTGGGATCGCCGACAACACGGTTGTTTTTTATTCCACTGACAACGGGCCTCACTTCAATACCTGGCCAGATGCCGGGACCACTCCGTTCCATGGGGAGAAAAACAGCAGCTGGGAAGGTGCCTACCGGGTCCCTGCCTTTATCAAGTGGCCCGGGCAGTTTCCGGAAGGGGAAACCCGTAATGGGATCGTCTCCCACGAGGACTGGCTGCCGACCTTTGCCGCTATAGCGGGCAACCCCAATGTTGCCGATCAGCTGAGGAGTGGGGCGACCCTAAACGGGAAGCGCTTCAAGAATTATATCGACGGCGTGAACCAGCTCGACTACCTGATGGGCAAGGTAGACAAATCCCCTCGTAAGGGCTTTATTTATGTAAATGATGGGGGCGAGATAGCTGCATTGCGCTATGGGCCCTGGAAGGCGATGTTCCAGGTGCAGCGGGCAGAGCAACTTGCCTTGTGGTTTGAGCCTTTTGTAAAGCTTCGGGGGCCCTATCTCTTCCATTTGAGAAGGGATCCATTTGAAAAGGCGCTTGAGGGTTCCAATACGTATTGGGACTGGTATATCGACCGGGCCTATGCCTTAGGTGGGATGCAGAATTATGCCGCCCAGTGGCTTATGACCATGAAGGACTTTCCGCCGAGCCAAACACCTGGCGACTGGAGTTTGTCCTCCTTAGAGGAACAGATAAAAAATATGATTCCTTCCAGCAAATAAGGACTCTATAATTTTAAAAGCCGGCTTTGAATAAGGTCGGCTTTTTTTTTC
>CAZUZE010000337.1:0-2756 GCA_964624565.1 uncultured Robiginitalea sp. | reverse complement strand
GCTAAGATCAGTTTTATAGAACCTTTGTTTGACCAGTCACGGAGGACGGTGGCAGTGCGGGTGGTTTTGGATAACCGCAAAGGAATGCTGAAGCCCGGGATGTTTGCAGAGGCTATTGTGAGCATTGACAATCAGGCGGAAGGGATATGGATCCCGAAATCTGCAGTCCTTTGGACAGGTAAAAGGTCCTTGGTCTACCTCAACGCGCCCTCGAACAGCACGGTCTTCGAGAGTCGAGAAATCACCATTGGGAACAGTGCAGGGGACTACTATGAGGTGCTGGAGGGCCTGAATGCGGGGGATGAAATCGTGGTGAACGGGACGTTTACCATCGATGCGGCCGCCCAACTGGAATCTAAAACCTCTATGATGAACCGGGGTCGGGTAAGGGATCAGAAGATGCATGACGCTTCCATGGAAACCCTTAAATCCGCAGACATCCCGTGGGATCCGGCCCGGGAGTTACTCACTTCGTATCTGGAACTCAAAGAAGCCCTGGTAGCTTCAAACCCGAAACGGGCTGCTGAAGTTGCCGCCGGGCAACTGGAGCTCATCATTGAAATTACCGCAAAGGATTCATTTGGGGTTACCCCGGAAATGGTTTCTGAAATCGAAGAATCGGTAGAGCGGATAAAAAGTACAGTCGATATTGAGGAACAGCGCCGGTATTTTAAACCCCTCTCAGCCATAATGATTGCCTTCGCGGGCTCCATTGGGGGGGTCGGATCCACATTGTACGTCCAGCACTGCCCGATGGCCGATGGCAATAAGGGGGCTGATTGGCTCAGCCTGGATGAGGCCATTGCGAATCCCTATTTCGGGGATAAGATGCTTAGGTGCGGGAAGGTCACCGACAAAATCGAATAATCCTGCAGGAGGGTTCCCCCTGGATGTTTTATCGCAGTTGTCGAAAATGGAGGTGTCCGTATCGAACCCGGATGGCAGATCCCGGGGGTGGGGTGCTACCCTGAAATGCGTATTTCTTCAAGGCTCCTGACAAAAGCATGGGGCAGGTACCCTTTCTTCATAAATCGAAAGCCGTCTTTATGGATGTTGAGCCCGTTGTCGATCAGCCCGATGGTGGTCCAGCCCAATTGGTTGGGGGTCAAAAAGTCCTTTTTCAGATTGTCCCCGACATAGACATATTCGCGGGCCGGGAGGTTTTCGGAAAGGGCTTCATAATTTCTCCTGTGGGGTTTTTCAGTGCCGATCTCTTCGGATACCACAATGTGGTCTACTACATTGTCTATTCCCAGAGCACGTATTTTATTCCGTTGGGTCAGACTCCTGCCGTCAGTGATAATACCGACCTTTCCATTGTTTTTTTTGATGGATTGCAGCAGGCTCAGAGCACCTGGAAAGAGATGGATATTGGGTTTATGCTCCCTGTAACGCTGGATCAGGAGGTCCTTATCGGTCTTATACTCCCCAGAGAGGTAGGCAAAGACGTCCTCCCTGCTCCTGTAAAGGGAAAACATCCTTGAATAAAGGGGTTTCCACCCTTTGGGATCCAAATGATGCGCGATTTCGAAGTAGGCAGACTTCAGATACTCGATTTCATTGTACAGGGTGTCATCAAGGTCAAAGACAATGGCTTTGGATCTGTCAACCCTGATATCCATGCACGAGAATTTCAGCATCGTACCTGAGCATCAGCAGATTGGGCTCCCAGCAATCAAACTGGTCCCCGACGGGCTTATCCAGGAAATATTCCTCGATGATCCAGGCAGGGTAGTTGGCCCCGGCAAGGTAGGTCAGGGGGAAACCACCGCCAAACCTGGCGTTGATCTCTATCCCGTACACTTTGCCCGTTTCCTTGTGGCAGAAAAACTGGGAAGTAAGGCACCCGATGGCCCCTGGGACAACAGGCAGTTTTTCGCGGATTAGTTCGACCAGGTCATTTTTGACCGTGAGGCCTTTGTTGACCTCCCCGGAACGCACCTCGATCCGTTTCCTGGGGACGACACAGCGAAGGCGGCTGTTGCGGTCGTAATAGAGATCACAGGTGAATTCCTCAAATTCCTTGTGATCAAGGTACTGCAGGAACATCAGCTTTTCATTGGAGAAATGGAAATCCTGCAATTGCGCTTCATTCCTGATAAGATAATTATTCAGGCTCCTGCTCCCGTCTTCCGGTTTAATGAAGAGCGGCAGGTGATAGTCGTTCTTTGGGTATTCCCGGGCCACCTGTATTCCGTGGTCTGTGAAGAACTGATGGATGATGCGCTTATTCCGGCATTTGGCTATAAAAGACTGATCGGAAACAAGGGGCGTAATACCCGCCTTTATGAAATTTTCCTTGTTCTCGGAAAGGACCTGAAGTTCCGTATCGATGGTCGGAATGATGAGCTTTACCCCCAGTTCATGGCACTTATTGATCAGAAAAGGGGTGTAGGAAGAATCCGTTACCCTTGGCGCCCTGAATGACCCATCAGCCGTGTTGCAGGCCGCCGAGATTTCCGGGGCGGCATCGGTGGCATAAACCCTTGCCCCAGGCATTCGGGACCCCAGTTCTTTCTGGAAAGCCTTCACAAGGGAGACCCTTCTGCCTGCGGATGTGATTAGTATATTCAAATCAAATGAATTTAAGCGATCATCCCAACAGCTTCTTTTCTTAGCGAAAATCCTGAACGGGAATCAGTCTGTATTGCAATTTAAAAGATTCCCTATGGCCTCTTCTTCAGATCCGAACCCTTTTAATTACATAGACACTTACAACGCACAAAAAGAGGCTAAATGTATACTTTAAATGAATT
>CAZUZE010000336.1:0-2769 GCA_964624565.1 uncultured Robiginitalea sp. | reverse complement strand
TATGAAAGTGGAAATTCGGGTGTGTAAGCAGCCCGCGGCATTTGGCGGCCCCGTTCCCCAACAGGTGTACCGGGCCCTGGGCGGCCCATACTGAAAAAGAATCCGGGGTAATGACCTCGGCCCGGGTAGGCCCGACCTGCTGGTATCCGGCGTCAAAAACAGCCACATAGGCCTCCATGCGACGGGCGTCGAGCATGGGGATCAGAACCCCTTCAGGATCCCGGAACTGAAACGCCATACTTTTCAGGGTCTCCACGGCAATAAGGGGGATCCCAAGCGAAAAGCAAAGTCCTTTGGCTGCTGCCACCCCGATGCGGAGGCCGGTATAGGACCCCGGGCCCTTGCTGACGGCAACCGCCTGAAGGTCGGACCACTGAAGTCCCGCCTCTTCCATGGCTTCCTGCATAAACACGTGCAGCAACTCCCCGTGTGTGTAGGCCGGGGACGGATCTTCCCGCAAGGCCAGCAATGTGCCGTTTTCATACACACTGACAGAACAGTTGGTGGAAGCGGTCTCGAGACTGATAATGCGCGCCATAGGGCACAAAGATAACGACCTGCCCGCTAAGTAAGCGGGCAGGTCGCAATTATCAAGGGATCAACTCTAACTACTGAAGGGTGATCGGCAACCCGAAATAGAATTCCAGTACCTTGATCCGGAAGATGTAGTCGTACTTGGACCGGATCACTTCTGCCTCCGCATTTTCGACCCTGGACTGCGCCTGGCCAAAATCGAAGGCATTGAGCAGTCCTACCTCGTAGCGTTCCCGTGCGTACTCAAAGGAAAGCTGTCGTGCCTCCATCGTCTTCTGGGCCGCTTCATAGGTCTTGGCAGCATTCTCAACGGCAACGTAGGCCTGGTTGATATCGTTTTCCAGGCTCAGCTTGTCCTGTTCCAGCTGCAACTGGGCCCTCATGAGGTCTATCTGGGAGCGTTTGACGGAATTACGGGTGCTGAGGCCATTGAAGATGGGCACATCGATCCGGGCCCCGTAAAAGATACCATCATTGATCCATAACTGATCCCCAAAGGGGACGTCCTCTCCGGTAAGGGGGTCCCTGAATTCGGAAGAGTACCGGGTGGAGTAATTAAAAAACGCGGCCAGGGTCGGCAGGTAGGCGCCCTTGGATATCTTCAGGTCCTGCTCTGCCAGCTCCACATTCGCCTCGGAGAACTTGATGTCGTTGCGGAAGGTAAGGGCCTTGTCAAAAATGGTCTTGGGAGAATTCTGCAGCACTTCGGATGGGGGGACCTCAAAGTCCTGGTCCGCGATGTCAAAATTCTCGTAGTCCGTGATCTGAAGCAGTTGCGCCAGGGAAATGCGGGAGAGAAGCACCTGGTTTTCCCCGTTGACGATCTGTTGTTCCTGGTTGGCGGCCGTCGCCTGGATCTCGAGCAGGTCCCCCTGGGGCAATACCCCTTCCTGAACCTGGGCCTCGATCCGCTTCAGGTCCTGTTCCGTCACCGCGTACTGGGCCCGGAACACCTTGAGGGACTCCTTGTTGGAGAGTACCTGCAGATACGCATTGGCCACATTGAGCCGGATGTCGTCCTTGAGGTTGTCAAGCCGGTACTGGTTGGCCAGCTCGTTCATATCCGCCCTGCGGATCCGGTTGATGTTCCTGAGTCCGTCAAAGAGGTTTACGGCGGCGGTCGTATTCCCCGTAACCGTCTGAATGGTCGTATTGGTCGGCTGGTTGGTCGTCGGGTCAAAGGTAAGACCGGTGTTCCCCCCTGCCTGCAGCTGGGCATTGATATTTGGAAGCAGCCCGCCGATGGCATCTGAGCGGTCTATCTCTGCATTCTGAAGATCCAGTTCAAATTGCTGGACGGTCAGGTTGTTTTCCACGGCATAGTAAACGCATTCCTCCAGCGTCCATTTCTTCACCTGCCCGGAAAGCATCCCCAGGCTCAGAAGACACAGGGCTGTTAAGATTCGAATTTTCATGACTCGTTTTTTGATTGTTACTTGAATTGGTTGTTCAGGGCTGATGTCCCCCGTTTATTCCTCGGTTGCTTCCTCCTCTTCCTCCCCTTTCTTGATCGGCTCGGTCTTATTCCAAATCTTAACTTTGTCCTCCATTTCGAGGCCTGAGAGCACTTCCACGTTTACCCCGTCGGAAATCCCGATCTCGATATCGCGGCGTTCGAATTGCTGGTCCCCGGTGGCCACCTCCACATAGGGCTTGTCGGTTTCGCGGTCAAATTGCAGCAGGGCCTCAGGGATGACCATGATGTCCTCCTTCTTCTCCAGGGTCAGAGAGGCATTCGCACTGTAACCTGCACGGATCAGGATGGAATCGTTGACGGTCACGTCCGCCTCAATTTTGAATTTGACGGCTCCGGATTCCTCCACCCCTTTGGGGGCGATAAACTTCAGGGTAGCGTCAAATTTCTGTTCCTCCAGGGCGCCTAAACTGATTTCCAGGGGCATGCCCACGGCGAGCTTGCCCACTTCGCCTTCATCTACCTGGCCCTCGAAGATCATTTTCCCGAGGTCAGCGATGGTCGCTACCGTGGTCCCGTCGTTGAAGTTGTTGGCCAGGATCACCTGGTCCCCCACTTCCACTGGGATTTCCAGGATCGTCCCGTTTACGGTTGCCAGGATGTTGGTGTTGGCATTGGTCGCCCCCCCGGCCGATCCTTTGAGGATGATCTGGTAGTCTACCTGTGCGTTTTTCAATTCCTGTTCCGCCTGGTCGTAGCGTAGCTGGAGGTCGACAAAATCCTGGTTGGCAATAACCCCCCTGTCATAGAGCTTCTTGTTC